>JAGCZK010000150.1 GCA_017960065.1 Paludibacteraceae bacterium | reverse complement strand
GTGCTGACCAAAGAAGACATCATCGAAATCATCAAATACCTCATCGAGCTGATCAACTCGAAAGCCGATGTGGATGATATCGACCACTTGAGCAACCGTCGTGTGCGTACCGTAGGCGAACAGCTCTACAACCAGTTTGGTGTAGGTCTAGCCGTATGGCCCGTACCATCCGCGAGCGCATGAATGTCCGCGACAACGAAGTGTTCACCCCGATCGACCTGATCAACGCCAAGACGATTTCGTCGATGATCAACTCGTTCTTCGGCACGAACGCCCTGTCGCAGTTCATGGACCAAACCAACCCGCTGGCCGAAATCACGCACAAGCGTCGTCTGTCGGCCCTTGGTCCTGGCGGTCTGTCGCGCGAACGCGCCGGTTTCGAGGTGCGCGACGTACACTACACCCACTACGGCCGTCTGTGTCCGATCGAAACGCCCGAAGGTCCGAACATCGGTTTGATTTCGTCGCTCTGCGTGTATGCCAAAATCAACGACCTCGGCTTCATCGAAACTCCGTACCGCAAGGTGGATTCGAGCAAAGTCGATCTCAAGAAGGAAGACATTGTCTATATGACTGCCGAAGAAGAGGAAGGCAAGATCATCGCTCAGGGCAACGCCCCGTTGAACGATGAAGGCGGCTTCATCCTGTCGCGCGTAAAAGCCCGTCAGGACAGCGACTTCCCGGTAGTTGCCCCCGAAGAAGTGGAATTGATGGACGTGGCTCCGCAACAGATTGCCTCTATCGCCGCCGCCCTGATTCCGTTCTTGGAGCACGACGACGCCAACCGTGCCTTGATGGGATCGAACATGATGCGCCAGGCAGTTCCTCTGCTTCGCACCGAAGCTCCTATCGTCGGCACCGGCCTCGAAGGCCAGCTGATCGAAGACTCGCGTACGCAAATCGCCGCTGAACGCGACGGCGTCATCGAATTTGTCGATGCCACCACCATCAAAGTTCGCTACGACTACACCGAAGACGAATTGTTCGTACGCTTCGACGATCCGGTAAAAGAATATCAGATTCCGAAATTCCAAAAAACCAACCAAAGCACCACCATCGACTTGCGTCCGATTGTAAAACCGGGACAACGCGTAACGAAGGGACAAATCCTGACCGAAGGCTACTCGACCCAAAACGGCGACCTGGCTATCGGTAAGAACCTGAAGGTGGCCTTCATGCCTTGGAAGGGTTACAACTACGAGGACGCCATCGTAATTAACGAACGCATCGTTCGCGAAGACATCCTGACTTCGGTACACGTCGATGAATACACCCTGGAAGTGCGCGAAACCAAACGCGGCATGGAAGAGTTGACCTCCGACATCCCCAACGTCAGCGAGGAGGCTACCCGCAACCTCGACGAAAACGGTATCGTACGCGTAGGTGCGCTGATCGAACCGGGCGACATCCTCATCGGTAAAATCACGCCGAAAGGCGAATCCGACCCCTCGCCCGAAGAGAAACTGTTGCGCGCCATCTTCGGCGACAAAGCCGGTGATGTGAAAGACGCTTCGCTGAAAGCCACTCCGTCGCTGCGCGGCGTCGTTATCGGCAAACGCCTCTTCTCGCGTGTGGAAAAAGGCAAGAAGACCAAAGCCGCCGAGAAAGCCGAGATGGCCAAACTCGAAGAGGACTTCGAAGAAAAGGCCTTGGCTTTGAAGACGATCCTCGTGGACAAGCTGATGGTACTGACCAACGGCAAGACCTCGCAGGGTGTCAAAGACTTCTTGGGCGCAGACGTGATTGCCAAAGGCAACAAGTTTACCCAAAAACAGTTGATGGAACTCAACTACATGGACATCCAAACGGGTAAATGGACGACCGACGCCCACAAGAACGACATGATCCGCGACGTCATCCAAAACTATGTGCGCAAGTACAAAGAGCTGGATGCCGTGCTGAAACGCGAAAAATACAACCGCACCATCGGCGACGAGCTGCCTTCGGGCATCATCAAGCTGGCCAAAGTCTATATCGCCAAGAAACGCAAAATCCGCGTGGGTGACAAGATGGCCGGCCGCCACGGTAACAAAGGTATCGTATCGCGTATCGTTCGTCAGGAAGACATGCCTTTCCTCGCCGACGGTACTCCGGTGGATATCGTACTGAACCCGCTGGGTGTGCCTTCGCGTATGAACCTGGGACAAATCTTCGAAACCGTTTTGGGCTGGGCCGGCAAAGAGCTGGGCGTCAAGTTCGCCACGCCGATTTTCGACGGTGCCACCCTGGACGACCTCAACACCTGGACCGACAAGGCAGGCCTGCCCCGCTACGGCAAGACCTACCTGTATGACGGCGGTACCGGCGAGCGCTTCGACCAACCGGCTACGGTAGGTGTCATCTACATGCTGAAGTTGGGCCACATGGTCGACGACAAGATGCACGCCCGTTCGATTGGACCGTACTCGCTTATCACCCAACAACCCTTGGGCGGTAAGGCGCAATTCGGTGGCCAACGTTTCGGTGAAATGGAGGTTTGGGCACTCGAAGCCTTCGGTGCCGCACATATTTTGCAAGAGATTCTGACCATCAAGTCTGACGATGTGATGGGACGAGCCAAATCTTACGAAGCCATCGTCAAAGGTGATCCGCTTCCCACTCCGGGAATCCCCGAATCCCTCAACGTATTGTTAAATGAATTGAAAGGTTTGGGCTTGAGCATCAATTTGGACTAAAAAGGACACAATTATGGCATACAGAACTGACAATAATAAAAGCAACAACAACTTTAGCAAGATTACGATCGGTTTGGCCTCGCCCGAAGAAATCCTGGAACAATCCAGCGGCGAAGTGCTCAAACCCGAGACCATCAACTACCGCACCTACAAACCCGAACGCGACGGTTTGTTCTGCGAGCGCATCTTTGGTCCGATCAAAGACTACGAATGCCACTGCGGCAAATACAAACGTATCCGCTACAAAGGCATCGTCTGCGACCGCTGCGGTGTGGAAGTGACCGAAAAGAAAGTACGCCGTGAGCGCATGGGCCACATCAACCTGGTGGTTCCCGTAGCGCACATCTGGTATTTCCGCTCGTTGCCGAACAAAATCGGTTACCTGCTGGGCTTGCCGACCAAAAAGTTGGATTCGATCATCTACTACGAAAAGTACGTGGTGATTCAACCGGGTATCCGTACCGACTTGGCCGAAGGCGACCTGCTCTCGGAAGAGGAATACCTCGAAATCATCGACACCTTGCCCTCTGACAACCGTACGCTCGAAGACACCGACTCCAACAAATTCATCGCCAAGATGGGTGCGGAAGCCATTTACGACATGCTCTGCCGTTTGGATCTCGACAAACTTTCGTACGAATTGCGTGCCAAGGCAAGCACCGACTCGTCGCAACAACGCAAGACCGAGGCGCTGAAACGTCTGCAGGTCATCGAGTCGTTCCGTGCTTCGAAAAACCGCAACAAACCCGAATGGATGATTTTGAAGGTCGTGCCGGTGATTCCGCCCGATTTGCGTCCGTTGGTGCCCCTGGATGGCGGCCGGTTCGCCACCTCCGACCTCAACGATTTGTATCGTCGCGTCATCATCCGCAACAACCGTCTGAAAAAACTGACCGAAATCAAGGCGCCCGAAGTCATCCTGCGCAACGAAAAACGTATGTTGCAGGAGGCAGTGGACTCGTTGTTCGACAACACCCGCAAATCGACGGCTGTCAAAGCCGACGCCAACCGTCCGCTCAAATCCCTGTCCGACAGCTTGAAGGGCAAACAAGGACGTTTCCGTCAGAACTTGCTGGGTAAACGTGTTGACTACTCCGCCCGTTCAGTAATCGTCGTAGGTCCGGAATTGCGCATGCACGAGTGCGGTCTTCCGAAAGACATGGCTGCCGAGCTTTACAAACCGTTTATCATTCGCAAACTGATTGAGCGCGGTATCGTCAAAACCGTCAAATCCGCCAAGAAGATTGTCGACCGCAAAGATCCGGTCGTATGGGATATTCTGGAACATGTGATGAAGGGTCACCCGGTACTGTTGAACCGTGCCCCGACCCTGCACCGCTTGGGTATCCAGGCCTTCCAGCCCAAAATGATCGAAGGCAAAGCCATCCAACTGCACCCGCTCGCATGTACGGCATTCAACGCCGACTTCGACGGCGACCAGATGGCCGTGCACTTGCCGCTGGGCAACGAAGCCGTTTTGGAGGCTCAAATCCTGATGTTGGCTTCGCACAACATTCTGAACCCCGCCAACGGTGCGCCGATTACCGTGCCGTCGCAAGACATGGTGCTCGGTCTGTACTATATGACCAAAGAACGTCCGGGAGCACTCGGCGAAGGCCTGAAGTTCTACTCTCCGAAGGAGGTGACCATCGCCTATAACGAGCGCCGCGTGACCCTGCACACCAAAATCACGGTGCGCACCAAGGATCTGGTGGACGGACAAATCGTCACCCGCCTCATCGACACCACGGTAGGTCGTGTGCTGGTGAACGAATGTGTACCCGACGAAGTGGGCTTCATCAACGAAATCTTCTCGAAGAAATCGTTGCGCGACATCATCAGCCGCGTCATCGCCGCCTGCGGCGTGGCCCGCACCGCCGACTTCCTCGACGCCATCAAGAACTTGGGTTACTACATGGCCTTCAAGGGCTGTCTGTCGTTTAACCTCGAAAACGTGATTATCCCGGCCGAGAAGGAAAAACTGGTACAGGAAGGTTACGAAAAGGTGGAAGCCATCTTGAACGATTACAACATGGGCTTCATCACCAACAACGAACGTTACAACCAAATCATCGACACTTGGACGCACGTCAACTCGAGCCTGTCCAACATCCTGATGAAACAGCTCGCCGCCGACGACCAGGGATTCAACTCCGTATATATGATGTTGGATTCTGGTGCCCGTGGTTCGAAAGAGCAGATTCGTCAGTTGGGCGGTATGCGTGGTCTGATGGCCAAGCCGCAAAAAGCCGGTGCCGAAGGCGGACAAATCATCGAAAACCCGATTTTGGCCAACTTCAAGGAAGGCTTGTCGGTGTTGGAGTACTTCATCTCCACCCACGGTGCCCGTAAAGGTTTGGCCGATACCGCATTGAAGACCGCCGACGCCGGTTACCTGACCCGTCGTCTGGTCGATGTGTCGCACGACGTGATTATCCAAGAGGAAGACTGCGGCACGCTCCGCGGTTTGGTTGCCACCGAACTGAAGAACAACGAAGACGTGATCTCTTCGCTCTACGAACGCATCTTGGGCCGTGTTTCGGTACACGATGTGATCCACCCGCTCGACGGTCACCTGATTGTCAGCGCCGGCGAAGAAATTACCGAAGCCGCCGCCAAGGAAATCCAGGATTCGCCGATTGAACGCGTCGAAATCCGTTCGGTATTGACCTGCGAATCGAAGAAGGGTGTCTGCGCCAAATGTTACGGCCGCAACCTGGCAACGGGCCGCATGGTTCAAAAAGGCGAGGCTGTCGGCGTCATTGCCGCCCAGTCTATCGGCGAGCCGGGTACTCAGCTGACACTGCGTACCTTCCACGTCGGTGGTGTGGCCGCCAACGTCGCTACCGAAAACAAGATCGTATCGAAATACGACGGTATCCTGACCATCGATGAATTGAGAACGGTTACGGCCGAAGACGGTTCGACGCTGGTTGTCAGCCGTCAATCCGAATTGCGTATCACCGATCCCACCACCAAAGTGGTACTGACGCAGCAAGTCATCAACTACGCTTCGACGCTCTACTTCAAATCGGGTGCCCAAGTGAAGAAAGGCGACGTCATCTGCGAATGGGATCCGTTCAACGCCGTTATCATTTCGGAAGTGACCGGTAAGATCAAGTTCGAGAACATGATTGAAAACACGACCTTCAAGACCGAGATCGACGATCAGACGGGTATGAAGGAAATGATTATCATCGAGTCGAAAGACAAGAACAAACTGCCTGCCGCCGTCATCAAAGACGAAAAGAACAAAGAGGTCAAGACCTATTCGTTGCCTGTAGGCGCACACGTTTCGGTCGAAGACGGCTCGAAAATCTCGATTGGCCAGATCCTGTTCAAAACCCCGCGTGTGGTTAGCAAAGCGGGCGACATCACCGGTGGTCTTCCGCGTGTTACCGAGCTCTTCGAAGCCCGTAACCCGTCGAACCCCGCCATCGTTTCCGAAATCGACGGAGAAATCAGCTTCGGCGAAAAAATCAAACGTGGTCAGAAGGAAATCATCGTTACCTCGAAGACCGGCGAAACCCGCAGCTATTTCGTTCCCCTGTCGCGCCAGATTCTGGTTCAGGAAAACGACTTCGTACACGCCGGTGGCGCTTTGTCCGACGGAGCAATCACGCCGTCCGACATCCTGGCCATCAAAGGACCGACCGCCGTTCAGGAATACATCGTCAACGAAGTGCAAGACGTTTACCGTCTGCAAGGTGTGAAGATCAACGACAAACACTTTGAAGTCATCGTTCGTCAGATGATGCGCAAAGTCGAAATCGACGATCCGGGCGATACCCTGTTCCTCGAAAAACAAGTGGTGGACAAACAAGAGTTTATGGCTGCCAACGACGCCTTGTGGGGCAAGAAGGTCGTCACCAACGTCGGCGACTCCACCGAGTTCCACGAAGGACAGATTGTAACGGCCCGAAAGCTGCGCGACGAGAACAGTAAACTCAAACGCCGCGACCAACGTCTGGTAGAGACCCGCGACACCAATCCGGCCACTTCGAGCCAGATTCTGCAAGGTATCACGCGTGCCGCCCTGCAAACGACCAGCTTCATGTCGGCCGCCTCGTTCCAAGAGACGACCAAGGTATTGAACGAAGCCGCCATCAACGGCAAAGTCGATTACCTCGAAGGCATGAAGGAGAACGTGATTTGCGGTCACCTGATTCCGGCCGGTACCGGTCAATCCGAGTTCGAACGTATCATCGTGGCTTCGCGCGACGAATACGAAAAGATCATGGAAGCCAAACGCAACATCACCGACGTCGAGGTGGAAACTCCCGCCAACGTCTGACGTGCTGTTCACATAAAAAGAGCGGGGGCAACCGACGGTTGCCCCCGCTCTTTTGGGTATCGGTCGGCCCTACTTATGGGCCCAGGTTTTGTATTCCTCGTACTTGTCCCATATAATACGGACATAATCGACGGTCTCCTCACCGCGACAATAGCCGTATTTGCAGACTTCGTCGGTATAGTATTCGGGATCGGCCTTGAGCAGCACATAGGGCTCGACCTCGCTCCAGACATCCGGGTTCTTGCCGTGTTTTTCGGCCAGGGCGCGCGCATCGAAGATGTGGCCCGGCCCGGAGTTGTAGGCGGCCAAAGTGAACTTAATGCGCTCTTCGCGGTCTTCGACACCGGCAAACAGGCGTTCGAGCTTTCGGATATACATGGCGCCGGCCTTGACGTTCAGGTCGGGGTTGTGAAACTCTTCCTCGGTCATTCCCAACGACACCGCCGTGCTAGGCATCAGCTGCATCAGGCCGCAGGCGCCCGCCCACGAAATCACGTTCGGGTCGAATTTGGATTCCTTGTAGGCCACGGCCGACAGCAAGCGCCAGTCCCAGCCGGGGATGGAGGCGTACTTGCGAAAGATGTCGTCGAACGACGAAATCCGCGAGCGGCCGTTGATGCGCACCATTCCGACCGACTCGAAATACTTGCTCTTTTCGAAGTATTTGCGGTAGATGGCCGAAAAATACAGCTTTCGCTGGGTGTTGGCCGTCCATTCGTTGATATAGTAGAGCAAATCGACCGCCTCCTTGCTCACCGCCCAGGCCGAGCGCTGCGGAAAACTCACCTCGAGCGAGTAGTCGATGTTGGAGAAATAGGTTTTGTCGAGGCGGGCCAAATCCATGTCGGCAATGGTAATGCCAATCTGCTTGTGCGCCACTTGCGAAATCAAATCGTCGAGCGTCAGCGAATCGTCGGCTTCGACAATAATCATGTCGCCCCCGATTTCTTCGTTGATGTTGCGCAAGCGGTTTTCGTATATCGAGTTTTTGATGACGTGCACTTCCTTGCCGTTCAAATCGAGGATGTTGCGCACCATGGTGTCGGACTTGCATTGGACAATGACCTGGTTGGTGATGTATTCGCGTTTGGTAAACAGCACGCGGTCTTTGTTTTGGGTGGTACAGGGCAGGCGGTAGGCGATCAGATCGGCCTTGCCCGTCAACAGGCTGGCAACCATCTCTTCGGTATTGTCCACCACCAGCAACTGCATCTCCACTCCCAACTCTTCGGCCAGATGCTTGGCGAATTCATACTCATAGCCCATGTCGTTGTCCTTATAGCTGAAGTACGACATCGGGCCCGACATGGTGACCACACGCAGCACCCCAGACTCCACAATCTGCGCTAGGTCGCGCACCTCGTCGGTCGGGACACTCTTGCGCACACAACCCGCCAGCAACAGCAGCAGGCCCAGCAACCCCCATATCACCTGTCGTTTGAACATCATAAAGTAAATATAAGGAGATTTTGACAAACTAACAAAAAAAAAGCGGACAGATTGCCCCAATGACAAAAAATATCGTAAATTTGCATGGACAAAAAAATCATGCGTATGAAAAAAGAATCGCTTTTCAACATCGTTTTGGCCGGCATGCTGGCCGTGGCATCCTGCGGCTGCAACGACAAGGAGCAGGAACCGCAACAAACGCCCGACCAGGAGCAGACCGGCGACACCGACGATCCCCAACCCGGCCCCGAAGACGATGACGACAATGTCACCGACGCCAAAATCGTGGGTACCTGGACCTTGTCTTCGATTTCCATCAACATCGGCATGCCCCCTCAACCCATTACCAGCGCCGAGGAGTTTGACAACACGCTTGGACAACTGCTGTCCATGGTTTACCCCGAAGCCAACCTGACGGGTGAATGCGTGTTCGCCTCGACCATCACCTGCAACGCCAACCACAGCTTTGCCATGGAAATCGATTGCGAAAACCCGCTTATCACCTCGGGTGAGGGCACTTGGGCCATAGAGGGGGAAAACATCGTATTCACCATGGACTCCGAATCCGACAACCTGTCGACGGTTTACAGCAACGGCAAAATCGTCGTTACAGGCGAATTCGAAATCAACAACGGGAATACTGGAAATTATTGGATAGAATTTGCGAAGTAACCTGATACAAACAACTTAATTCTTAATTTTTAAATCAAACAGTTATGTCAGTAAACAAAGTCATTTTAGTTGGCAACGTTGGCAGCGACCCCGAAGTCCGCTACCTCGACAACCACGTTGCCGTAGCAAATTTCAACTTGGCCACCACCGAACGCGGCTACACCACTTCGAGCGGCGTCACCGTTCCGGAACGCACCGAATGGCATCGCATCGTGTTGTGGAGAGGTTTGGCCGAAACGGCCGAAAAATACGTGCGCAAGGGCAGCCAGCTCTACATTGAGGGCCGCATCCAGTCGCGCACCTACACCAACAAGGAAGGCCAGGAGCGCACGGTGGTCGAGATCCAAGCCGACACCATGCAATTGCTGGGCCGCCGCGCCGACAACAACAATGCCGAACCTGCCGCAGCAGCTCCCGCAGCAGCCCCCGCCCCCAAAGGCAAGGAAAGCAAGGAAAGCAAGAAGGAAGGCGAGGATCTTCCGTTTTAATTGAACACCAACGTTATTTCGCAAAAAAGGGAACCCAGTCGGGTTCCCTTTCTTTTTGGGATCGTTGCAAGGGCTTACTTCAACAGGGAGGCCGGTTGCAGATGGTCCTTCTCG
>JAGCZK010000149.1 GCA_017960065.1 Paludibacteraceae bacterium | reverse complement strand
TTGCGGCGTGCGGTCGAGCGCCTTGAGCTGCTTGCGGATGTCTCCGCCGCCGTAAACGGCCACCAGGTGCAGGTGTTCCATCCGGGTGCTGTAGCGTTTGAGCTCGGTGGCGATCTGAACGCAGAGTTCGCGGGTGGGCGATAGCACAAGCGCTTGTATCTCATGGAGTTGGAGGTCGGTTTTTTGTAGGATGGGCAGGCCGAAGGCGGCGGTTTTACCGGTGCCGGTCTGCGCCAGAGCGATGACGTCGCCCGACGATTCGAGCAGGTAGGGGATGACTTCTTCCTGGATGGGCGAGGGGGTTTCGAATCCGATTTCGCGGATGCTTTCGAGCAGGGCGGTGTCGAGCCCCAGTTCGTCAAATGTTTTCATTCAATGCGGGTTGGGTACAAAATTGCCGCAAAAATACGAAAAATATCTCGTAAAAATGGGTCAGTTCAGTATTTTTGCTTAAATTTGTAGGAATTTGTGAATTATAGTCAACGACATGGCCAACAGTTCTAACACATCCAAGTGGATCAAGGCTCTCTGGATCCTTTTCTTTTTGAGTGTCAGTGCAATAGCATTGATGTTCGTTTTGATTGCCAACGGGGTGATCGGCTACATTCCCGAAATTGACGAACTCCAAAACCCGAAGAACAAGTTCGCAACCGAGCTTTATACTTCCGACGGCGAGATGTTCGGCCGCTACTTCTATGGCAAGGACAACCGCGTGGCCGTCGGCTACAACGAGATTTCGCCGTATGTGTTCCAGGCCCTGGTCGCCACCGAGGACGAACGCTACTACGATCATTCGGGCATCGACTTCAAGTCGCTCGTGCGTTCGATTGTCAAACGCGGCCTGTTGCGCCAGAAATCGGCCGGTGGCGGCAGTACCATCACGCAGCAGCTGGCCAAGCAGCTTTATTCGCCCACGGCCAAGAGCCTGTTCCAACGCGCCTTGCAGAAGCCGATCGAATGGGTGATTGCCGTACAGCTCGAAAAATACTATTCCAAAGAAGAGATTCTGGTGATGTACCTCAACCAGTTCGACTTCCTCAACAATGCCGTCGGCATCAAGTCGGCCGCGCAGGTGTATTTCAATTGCGCCCCCGCCGACCTCAACATCGAACAGTCGGCCATGCTGGTGGGCATGTGCAAGAACCCGTCCTACTTCAACCCCAACCGTTTCCCCGAAAGGGCGCAAGGCCGCCGCAACACGGTGCTCGAGCAGATGGAGAAGAACGGCAACATCACCGAACCCCAGCTCGACTCGCTGCAGCAGATTCCGCTGACGCTCGATTTCAACAAAATCGACCACCGTACGGGCATCGCCCCCTATTTCCGCGAATACCTGCGTCTGATGCTGACCGCCAAAAAGCCGGTCCGCTCCGAATATGCCTCGTGGCAAGACCAAAAGTTCAAGGAAGATTCGATTGCCTGGCAGACCAATCCGCTCTACGGCTGGTGCAACAAGAACACCAAGCCCGACGGCTCCAACTACAACATCTACACCGACGGCCTGCGCATTTTCACGACCATCGACTCGCGCATGCAGCGTTATGCCGAAGAGGCGGTCAGCGAGCACATTACCGGCTACTTGCAGCAGGCGTTCTTCAAGGAAAAGAAGAACAAGTCGTACGCGCCTTTCTCCAAAGACATGACGCCCGAGGAGATTGACGACATCATGAACCGCTCCAAACGCCAGTCGGAGCGCTACATCAAGATGAGCCGCGCCGGCCACTCGAAAGCCGAAATCGACAAGGCCTTCAACACGCCGACCGAAATGCGCATCTACGACGGCAAGAACATGGTTGATACCACCATGACCCCCATGGACTCGATCCGTTGGGACAAATACTTCCTGCGTTGCGGCTTTATGTCGATCAGCCCGTCGAACGGCCACGTCAAGGCCTATGTGGGCGGCCCCAACTTCGCCCAGTTCCAGTACGATATGGTCAACGTGGGCAAACGGCAGGTGGGTTCGACCATCAAGCCCTACCTCTACACGCTGGCCATGGAGCAGGGCATGAGCCCGTGCGACGAAGTGCCCAACGTGCAGCCGACCTTCTATCTGGGCGACTCGGTGGTGTGGGCGCCGCGCAACGATTCCGAAAAACGGGTCGGCGAAATGGTGAGCCTGCGCTGGGCCCTGTCGCAGTCGAACAACTGGGTGTCGGCCTACCTGATTCGCGAATTCGGGCCGCACGCCTTGGTCAAACTGATGCACTCGTTCGGCATTTTGAGCAACCTCGACCCTGTGGTGGCCCTCTGCCTGGGTCCGGCCGAAGTGTCGGTCAAGGAAATGGTCGATGCCTATACCACTTTCGTGAACAAAGGCATCCGGGTCGATCCGATGTATGTGACCCGCATCGAAGACAACAAGGGCAACGTGCTCGCCACCTTTGCGCCCAAGTTTAACGAAATCATCAGCGAGGAGACCTCGTACAAGATGCTGACCATGCTGCAAGCGGTGGTCAACGAGGGTACGGGCGTGCGTCTGCGCTACAAATACAGCCTGACCGCCCCCATCGGCGGCAAAACGGGTACGACCCAAAACAACTCCGACGGCTGGTTCATCGGCGTCACACCGCAACTGGTGTCGGGTGCCTGGGTGGGCGGCGAAGACCGCAGCATCCACTTCGACAGCATGGCCGAAGGGCAGGGGGCCTCGATGGCCCTGCCGATTTGGGCGCTGTACATGACCAAAGTGTTCAACGACAAGTCGTTGGGATACAGCCAGGACGTGCCGTTCGACATTCCGAAGGAGGCGCTCGAACAATACAATTGCAAAAACAAGCCGCAAACCAACAAAACCTCGTCGGACAACATGTTCGGCGACGAATTCTAAGCCAATTAAGCGAATGAAAAGATACGGACTGATAGCCTTGTTGGCGGCAATGGCACTGAGCTCGTGCGTCACGCCGCGCCGGACGCATTACCTGCAGGATCCGGGCAGCGGCATTGCGGCCTATCCCGAGGTCTATACATCGGTCGATTACCGCATCCAGCCCGACGACGAGCTGAATATCCGGGTGGTCACCCTCGACGAGGCCTCGCAAAAAATCTTCAACCACAGCCAGTCCAACATCCTGACGCAACAGACCGGCCAGCGCGGCCTGTACACCTACACGGTCTATGCCGACGGCACCATCGACTTTCCGTACCTGGGCAAGGTCGAAGTGGTGGGCAAGACGCTGCGCGAGGCCAAGTTCGAAATCGAATCGCGCCTGCGCGAATATGTCAAGGACTGCTCGGTCGATGTGCGGCTGCTCAACGCCTATTTCAACCTGCTGACCGAAAGCAAGATGGGCCGTTACCAAATCACCAAGGAAAAACTGACCATCTTTGAGGCGCTTTCGCTGGGTGGCGACTTGGGGCAATACTCCGACCGCAAACGGGTCAAAATCATCCGCCGGCTCGACGACGGAACGACCGAGGTGCGCGAATTCGACCTGCGAAGCAAGGACATCCTCGCTTCGGAATATTATTACATCCAACCCAACGACATCATCTATGTGCATGCCTTTAACGGACAGTTCTTCCGCGTCAATTCGTTTTTGACGGCCTTGGGCGTGACCTCGACCACCGTGTCGTTCGGATTGTTAATCTGGAAAATCGTACAGTTATGCATACCCAAATCCGCAGCTGCAAAATAAGAATATTGGCCTTTTTGGCGGTGCTGTTGGGAACCACATCCTGTATTACCAACAAGACGCTCAACCTGATGCAGGACAGCGACAAGCTGCCGCAATACACCAAGGCGGAGTACCAGTATTACCGGCTGATGCCCAACGACCAGCTGATGATGCGCGTGCTTACGCTCAACGACGAGGCGGCCGCCATGTACAACAGCGAAAACCAGAACAACCAGCGCAACAGCATCAGCAGTTTCTCCAATTACCGCATCTACGACGACGGCACGGTCGATCTGCCTTTTGCCGACCACATCCAGGTGGCCGGGCTGACCTTGCGCGAAGCCGAGGCCGCCATTACCGAGGCCTTGCGGCCGATGATTCCCGACGTGATGGTCAAACTGGCGCTGGCCAACGACCAGTTCTACTTTGTGGGCGAGGGCAATACGGGCACTTACTCCATCTACAAGGAACGGCTGAACATCTTTCAGGCCTTGGCCTTAGTGGGCAATTTCAAGTACAACGGCGACCGCCGGCGGGTGCGCATCATTCGTCCCAACCACGACGGCGGCCATCCCATCGTCAAGGAGTTTGACCTCCGCAGCGCATCCATCATTGACTCTGAATTTTATTACGTATATCCCAACGATGTCATCTACCTGTCGTCGATCAAGGGCGACTTCTGGAAGATCCAGGACTACAACGCGATCATCGGTACGCTCAGTACGTCGATCAACTTCCTGGTGTCGGTGATCAACTTGGGGCTTAGCTTTTAGATTATGAGCACGAATAATACAGATTTTTCGGACAACGACAGCTCGGTTTCGTTCGACTGGCACTTGTGGGTGATCCGTTTCATCAAACGCTGGTATTTGTTTGCCATTTCGCTGGCGGTGTTTATGAGCATCGCCTACCTCAACAACCGGCGCTGGAAACCCCGCTACGCCTCGTCGGCCCTCGTCATCATCGAAGACGGCAAAGGCATCGGCGGTGCGGCCGCCCAGTGGATGCAGGGCTTTAACGCCGAACGCGGTTACCGCAACGTCAACAACCAGGTCATCATGTTCGGTTCGTACGACCTGATCAAGCGGGTGGTGGAGAAAAGCCCCGACTACACGATCGATTACTATACGCACGGCCGTTTCCGCAGCACCAATTTGTACAAAATCCCGCCCTTTGCCATTGAGCGGACCTTTGTGGCGCCCAACGCCTACATGCGCGAGTTCAAGATTCACGACCTCGACGGCGAAAGTTTTGAAATCACCGCCGAGTCGGACAAGACGCATGAAGAGTTCCATTGTCAGGGCAAATACGGCGAAGTGGTCGAAAACAGCCAGTTCTTTCTGACGGTGCGCAAAACCGATTACTTCCGGCCCAACTACGACATTTACTTCAAGATATTCAGCAACGACTACGCCATCAGCAACTATTCGGCGCGTTTGGGCTTCGATTTTCTGATGAAAGGCGCTTCGGTCGTGAAGGTGACCATCAACGGCGAGGTGCCCCAGCGCGACTGCGACTTCCTCAACGACCTGTGCGACGCCTTTTTGGAAGACAACCTCAACCGCAAAAACGAGGCGGCCATCCGTACCGTCGAGTTTATCGACACGCAGATGGAGATTCTGGCCGATTCGCTGCGCATTTCGGAGGCCCGGCTGCAAGACTACAAATCGAGCAACTTCTTGATAGCCAGCACGGGAGGCTCCAACCTGATTTCGGAATACCTCAAGGTGGAATCGGGCGAAAGCGAAATCCGCCTGCAAGAGACCTACCTCGATTACATCGAAAAATACCTCAAGGACGGCATTGCCGAAGAGGCCCTGCTGGCCCCGACCAACATGGGCGTCAACGACGCGACGCTCAACCGGCTCGTCGAGGATTTCACCTCGCTGCAGTTCAAACGCCGCGAAGTGGGGCAGGCCAGCCCGCTGTACGCCAAATACACCCGCGAGATGGAGAACGCCCGCGACCAGATGTTTGAGGTGCTGGTCAATATCCGCGCCGGCCTCGACATCAAAAAGCAGGATTTGCAGAAGCACAACAACGAACTGGCCCGTCAGTTGCAGAGCCTGCCGTATCAGGAACAGCAGTTCGCCAACATCCAGCGCAAGTTCAACCTCAACGACAGCTACTATTCGCAGTTGATGCAGAAACGCACCGACGCCCTGATCCAGAAGGCTTCGAACTCGCCCGACAACATCATCCTCGAACGGGCGCGCCTGTCGAGCATGGTCAACGGCGGCGAAAAGAAGAAGACCTATACGACCTACCTGCTGCTGGCTCTGCTCATCCCGTCGGTCTATGTGGTGCTGCGCTACCTGCTCGTGCCCACCGTGCGTACCGAACAGGAAATGCTCAAGATTTCGGCCGGACGCTATCCGTTTGCCTGCATGATCCGCCACACCGAGCACCGCAGTCCGGTGATTGTTGACAAGTATCCGCGTTCGTCGGTGACGGAGGCCTTCCGCATGTTGCGTACCAAAATCGACTTTGTCACCCAAAACAAGCAGAAGTGCATTGTAATGACCACCTCGACCCATTCGGGCGACGGTAAGACCTATATTTCGGTCAATATGGCCGGCATTTTCGCCATGACGGGGCGCAAGACCATCGTGGTCGATCTCGACCTGCGTAAGCCCAGTGTCAACGGCATGTTGTCGATTGCGGCCGACCGCGGTCTGTCGAGCTACCTGGTCGGTGCCGCCGAACTCGACGAAGTGATCCGCCAGCACGACAAGTACCGTTTCGACATCCTGCCCGTCGGCGCCATTCCGCCCAATCCGGGCGAGTTGCTCAAAGGCGATCGCATGCAGAGCCTGATTCAAGAGCTGCAGCAACGCTACGACTACATCATCTTCGACACGTCGCCCATCGGACTGGTGGCCGACGCCTACAGCGTGATGAAGCAGGCCGATGTCATTTTGTACGTGGTCCGTTGCGCCAAGACCAACAAGAACATGCTCAAGAACACCCTGACGCAGCTCGAATCCAACCATATCCGTCAGATTCAGTTGGTGTTCAACGACGTGAACCTCAAAAAGCTCGAATACTCGCATTATTACTCGGGCTATGGCACCTACGGCAATTACGGCAATTATTACGGATCCAGTTCCAAAAAGAATAAAGAAGAACACGAAAAATATTTCAAGGAGGAAACATGTCACACAAAATAGCTGTGGTAGGCTTGGGCTACGTCGGACTGCCCTTGGCCATTGAGTTTGGAAAGAAATACCGGGTGATCGGCTTCGATGTCAACATCGACCGCATCCATGAGTTGCAAAGTGGGGCCGATTCGACTTTGGAGGCCGATTTGGCGGGCATGAAAGAGGCTGTTGACCTGTACAACGTCAACAGCGGCAAGGGATTGAGCTTTACGGCCTATCCCGAAAAACTGCGCGACTGCAACATCTTCATCGTTACGGTGCCGACACCGATCGACGCCTTCAACAACCCCGACCTCACGCCGCTGGTCAAGGCCTCGTCGATGGTGGGGCAGGTGCTCAAACAGGGTGACATCGTCATCTACGAATCGACGGTTTATCCCGGCTGTACCGAAGAGGTGTGCGTGCCTGTGCTCGAAAAGAATTCGGGGCTCAAGTTCAACAGCGACTTTTTCTGCGGCTATTCGCCCGAACGCATCAACCCGGGCGACAAGGTCAACACGCTGACCAAAATCAAGAAGATCACCTCGGGCTCGACGCCCGAAATCGCCGAAGTGGTCGATCAGCTGTACCGTTCGATCATTACGGCCGGAACGCACCGTGCCCCCAGTATGAAGGTGGCCGAGGCGGGCAAGGCCATCGAAAACGCCCAACGCGACATCAACATCTCGTTTGTCAACGAGCTGGCCATTATCTTTGACCGCATCGGCATCGACACCAACGACGTGCTCGAAGCCGCCGGCACCAAATGGAACTTTTTGCCCTACAAGCCCGGCTTGGTAGGCGGTCACTGCATCAGCGTCGATCCCTACTACCTGGCCCACAAGGCCAAGGCGCTCGGCTACGAACCCGAAGTGATTTTGTCGGGCCGCCGCGTCAACAACTCCATCGCCAAATTCATCGCCGACAAGACCATCAAGCTGATGATTGAGGCCGACCTCCGCATCAAAGGCGGCAAAGTGCTGATTTTGGGCATCACCTTCAAGGAAAACTGCCCCGACGTGCGCAACACCAAGGTGGTCGATATCTACAAGGAGCTGCGCGAATTCGGGCTCGACGTCGATGTGTATGACCCGTGGGCCAAGAAGGAAGTGGTCGCCGCCGAATACGGCATTGCGCTGACGCCCGAAATTCCGGCCGACACGCGTTACCAGGCCGTGATTGTGGCCGTGGCGCACGATCAGTTCAAACAAATGGATTTCAAACGTTTTAAAGAGCAGGGAGCTGTTATTTTCGATGCCAAGGCATGCGTGGACCGCAGCTTGGTCGATGCTCGCCTATAATTGTCTTTTGCTATGAATATTGCCGTAGTTGGTACCGGATATGTGGGCCTCGTGACAGGCACCTGTTTCGCCGAAATGGGAAGCTGCGTGACTTGCATCGATGTCGATCGGTCGAAGATTGACCGCCTCAAGGCCGGCGAAATTCCCATTTACGAACCCGGACTCAAAGAGATGGTGGACCGCAATGTGGCCGAGTCGCGTCTGCGCTTCAGCACCTCGCTCGAAGAGCATATCCACGAGGTCGAAATCGTGTTTTGCGCCGTGGGTACGCCGCAGCGCGAGGACGGAAGCGCCAATTTGGACTATGTCCTTTCTGTAGCCCGCGAATTTGGCAGATTGATAAATAAATCAACCCTCTTCGCAACGAAAAGTACGGTGCCCGTCGGTACCTGCCACCTCATTCGGCAAACCATCGAGGCCGAGCTGAAAAAGCGGGGGATGGAGGTTGATTTCGACCTGGCTTCGAACCCCGAATTCCTCAAGGAGGGCGACGCAATCAAGGATTTTATGAGCCCCGACCGCGTGGTGGTGGGGGTCGAATCCGAACGTGCCCGCCAGTTGATGACGCGGCTCTACCGTCCGTTCCTTATTAACAATTTCCGGGTGATTTTTATGGACATCGCTTCGGCCGAAATGACCAAGCATGCCGCCAACGCCATGCTCGCCACGCGTATCAGTTTCATGAACGACATGGCCAACTTGTGCGAACTGGTCGGCGCCGACATCAATTCGGTGCGCCGGGGCATCGGCTCCGACCTGCGTATCGGCAGCAAGTTTTTGTATGCCGGTTGCGGCTACGGCGGCTCGTGTTTTCCCAAAGACGTGCGGGCGCTGTATCAGGTGGGCCGTACGCTGGGCCATCCGCTTCGGGTGCTCGAGGCGGTCGATGCCGTCAACGAAGACCAGAAGCACCTGCTGTCGCAAAAAGTGCAGAAACATCTGGGCTCGCTCCAGGGCAAGCGCATCGCGGTGCTGGGCCTGGCCTTCAAACCCAATACCGACGATATCCGCGAGGCCCCCTCGCTGACGCTCATCGACGACCTGCTGACGGCCGGCGCTTCGGTGGTGGCCTTCGACCCGATTGTCAAGAAAACCACCCGTGCCATCGACTATGCCGAGGACATGTACGACGCCCTGCAAGGGGCCGACGCGCTGGTGCTGGTGACCGAATGGAAGGCTTTCCGCATGCCCGACTGGTCGCGTATCCGCCGCCTGATGCGCACCCCCGTGGTCATCGACGGCCGCAATATCTACGAGGCTTCGGAATTGCGCGAAGCCGGCTTTATTTACGAAGGAATTGGATAGCGCTATGAATGAACATCCTTTGGTATCGGTCGTAATCCCCTGTTACAACAGCGCCCAATCGCTGCCCGAACTCATCGCAGGCATCGACCGGGTGCTCAGCCCGCGCGGCAGCTACGAAATCGTCTGTGTCAACGACTGCTCGCGCGACGAAACGATGGCGGTGCTCGAACAGCTTTCGACGCAATATCCGACCCTTAAGGTGATTGACCTCGTGTTCAACGTGGGCCAGTTCAAGGCACTGCTGTGCGCCATGGAGTACAGCCAGGGCGAAACGGTGGTCACCATCGACGACGACCTGCAGCACAGCCCCGACGACATTCCGCTGCTGCTCAACACGCTCGACACCCGCCCCGACATCGACGTGGTCATCGGCGCCTATACCTCGAAACAGCACCAGCTATACCGCAACCTCGGCACCCGGTTGGTGGCCTGGGTTGACCGGCATATCTTCCAGAAACCGACCGGGCTTCAGAGCACCTCGTTTAGGGCCATCCGTCGGGTGGTGGCCGATGCGCTGACTGCCCACAAGACGCAGTTTCCGGTCATGGGACCGCTGATTCTCAACGTCACCCGCCGGGTGTGCAACGTCGAGGTGGGCCACCACAAACGCAAGTACGGCAAGTCGGGTTACCGCTTGTCGAAACTGATCGGTACAACCTTCGACAATGTGTTGAATTTCAGCTCGTTGCCTCTCAAATTCATCAGTATTCTCGGCTCGGTGTTTTCGGTGGTGGGCCTGTGCATCGCCCTGTTTTTTGTGTGCAAGTACCTGATTGTCGGCATTCCCTTGCCGGGATGGACGTCGCTGATGGTCATGCTCAACTTTTACAGCGGTCTGATCCTGCTGGGCATCGGCATCATCGGCGAATACCTGATCCGTATCCTGAAGGAGTCGAAGGGCTCGCCGCGCTATTGTATCCGTAAAACGCTAAATCTCCCGAAGTGATGAGTCCCGAACGGTTTCATTTTCTGCTGAATCTCTACAACCTGTTTCCGCCTATCGGCAAATACCTGTCGTGGCGCGGCAAGTTTGTGGCCCGGCACATCGCCTCGTGCGGCGAAAACCTCAAACTGGCTTCGCGGGTCAATATCTACAATCCGCAGCACCTGAGTTGCGGCAATCATGTCTATATCGGCTACAACACCTACATCGGCGG
>JAGCZK010000148.1 GCA_017960065.1 Paludibacteraceae bacterium | reverse complement strand
GGCTCGGCGTTGCGGGCCCGGCCTTTGGTCGTAAAGGAGGTGACTTGCAGGGTCTTGACCAGCTTGCCTTTGTCGTTTTCGACCCATACGGCGTATTGGTTCGAGGCGTAGATGGACTGGCGGGTGTACATGAAGTTCATGCGGACTTCGTTTGCCGTGTTTTTCGGTTTCTGCGATGCGGCCGACAGCACCACGGCTGCCACTACCGCTCCAAGTATCAAAGTGAGTTTTTTCATGGGATTTGAAGTTTGGAAAAAAAACATCGGCGGACCGGGGCCCGCCGATGCGGATGTGTGGATGGTTGATGCTTACTCGCGTTCGCCCGGGTGAGCCAGATAGTAGGCGCGGAGGGCGGTGGAGGTAACCTTGATAAATCCTTTGGCATCGTCCGACGACCAGGCTTTGGCCGTTTCGCCATACTCGCCCAGCTTGTTCTTGACCAGGTCGTTGGGCGAATCCACACCGACCGTTTGGAACATCAGCGGACGCAGTTCGAGCGTCACCTCGCCGGTCACGTTGCGCTGGCTGCTAGTCAGCATGGCCTCGATGTCGGGCATCACCGGCTCGAGGTACTGGCTTTCGTGCAGGAACATGCCGTACCAGTTGGCCACTTGGTCCTTCCAGTACTGCTGCCATTTCGAAAGCGTGAACTTCTCGAGGAAGCGGTGTGCACCGATGATCAGCATCGGAGCGGCAGCCTCGAAACCTACGCGGCCTTTGATGCCGATGATGGTGTCGCCGACGTGGCAGTCGCGTCCGATACCGTAGGCGGCGCCAATCTCTTCGACCGCTTGGATAGCGGCGATTTTGTCGGTGAACTTCATGCCGTTAACCGAGCACAATTCGCCTTTTTCGAAGCCCAGCTTCAGCAGTTCGGGACCCTCTTTGGTCGGGTGCTTGAGGTAGGCGCTTTCGGGCAGGCCCTGCTTCGAATCCAAAATTTCGCCGCCGCAAATCGAGGTGCCCCAGATACCCACGTTATACGAGTATTTGAGTTTGGTAAAGTCGGCGTAGTAGCCGTTTTTGTTGAGGTAATCGACCTCTTCCTGGCGGCTGAGGTTGCCGTCGCGGGTGAGGGTGATGATCTCTACGCCGGGAGCCATGACGAGGAAGGTCATGTCGAAACGGATTTGGTCGTTGCCGGCACCGGTCGAGCCGTGTGCGATGGCGCTGGCACCGATCTCCTTGGCGTAGCGGGCAATGGCAATGGCTTGGAAGATGCGCTCCGACGACACCGAAATGGGGTAGCAGTTGTTGCGCAATACATTGCCGAACACCATGTATTTCAGGCTCTTTTCGTAGTATTCTTGGGTCACGTCGAGCGTCACATATTTGGTGGCGCCCAGCTTGTAGGCGTTTTCTTCGTTGGCCTTGAGCTGTTCGGGGCTGAAACCGCCCGTGTTGGCGCAGGCTGCATAAACCTCATAGCCTTTTTCCTTGGCCAGGTACATCACCGTGTAAGAGGTGTCCAATCCGCCGCTGAAAGCGACCACTACTTTTTTCTTTTCCATATCGTTGTTGTTTAATTTATTGACTTGAATAAAAGGCGATTAATCGGGGAATCCGTCGGGAAAACGCCGGCGGATGATGTTGATGACTTCGGGGTCCTTGGCCAGCTCTTCGTTGGCGTCGCGTACGCTGCGCTCGCGGTTGGGATCGAACAGCATGCCGGTGCAGACGCAGTATTTGCGGCCGGTGCGTACCAACACGTCGTGGTTGATACAGCCTTCGCAGCCGCGCCAGAACGATTCGTCGTCGGTCAGTTGGGCAAAGGTGACCGGAATGTAGCCGTGCTCGGTGTTGAGCTTCATGACGGCGGCACCCGAGGTCAGACTGAAAATTTTGGCTTCGGGCCAGCGCATCCGGGCCAGCGAAAAGGTAACGTGCTTGATGCGTTTGGCCAGACCCAGCCCGCGGAATTTTTCGGGAACAATCAGCCCCGAGGTGGTCACATAGTGCTTTCCGCCCCAGGTTTCGATATAGCTGAAGCCGGCAAACTCGTCGCCGTAAAGGGCGATGACGGCCTTGCCTTCGCGCATTTTCTGTTTCACATATTCGGGGTTGCGTTTGGCAATACCCGTGCCGCGCACCTTCGCCGCATCGGCAATGGTGGTCAGAATCGTGTCCACATAACTGATGTGGCTCTCGTCGGCAATGTAAATTTTCACATCTTCTGCTTGCATCTTAACTCAAATTTTCAATCAGATTCGACAGTATATTGGTAATTTCCACGCGGCTGAAACCTTCGCGGGGAATAATCAGAATGGTGTCGTCGCCGGCAATCGTGCCCAAGACGGCCTCGCCGGCATGCTGGTCGATTTCGGCGGCAATGGCTCCGGCATAACCCGAGCGGGTCTTCATAACCGCCAGCGGGCCCGAAAACTCGAGCGAGTTGGCTCCAAGTGCCTTGGCGTTGTTTTCGGATTTCTCGGAAATGAACGACAAATCGGTCAGACGGTAGCGGTATTCGCCGGTGTTGTCGAGCGTTTTGGTGATTTTCAGGCGTTTCAAATCGCGCGACAGCGTGGCTTGGGTAACCGTGTATCCGCGGTGCAGCAATTCCTTCAGCAACTCCTCCTGGCTCCCGATTTTGCATTCGATCACCACTTGGCGGATGGTTTGTAGCCGATCGTTCTTATTTTTCATTTTTGTATAAACTTGCAATCGTTATTCGCAATTTGCGCACTTTTTTGTGGAAAAGTGCGCAAATTTATACAAAAATTGAATAAGGTGTATGTTTCTTCCTTATTTTTTGATGACTTTGGTGGAGTATTTCATTCCGTCAACTTCGACCACTACAATGTATGTGCCTGATTGAAGGGTGCTTATGTCGATTGAGCGGTCGGTTTGGCCTTGGGCCACACGGCGTCCGGCCAGGTCGCATACCAGCACCTTGCCTTCGGCCTGCTGTTGGGTGTCGGCCATCAGGTAGTTGCCGGCCGGGTTGGGATAAACGCTGATCTGAAGGTCGGGGTTCGCCTGAATCTCCTGTACACCGGTAACGCAGTAGTTCACCACTTGGTAGCGGTGGTATTGGCCGTTGATGGTGCTGGGCGTGGATCCGTTAATCACATAGTTGAAGCCGCCCTTGCCGTTGCCCGACAACCCGTAGTTGCAGGCATGATGAATCCAAACGTCTTCGGTCTTGGGTACCTCGATGGCGTTTTCGATAACAATGGGGCGGGCGCCGCAACGGATAAACACGTCGTACATGCCCATCATTGACGCATAGTGGTGCTTGACGTTGTCGGCCACTTTGTAGGCGGCATAGCCCTTGACAGTGCCGTCGTGGCTCATATACGCCGTCTGGTTCGTCACATCGTAGGGGGTTTCGCACTGATAGAAGTAGGTGCGGCCGTATTCGCCGTTCCACAGGGTCTGGTATTCTTGGAAGTGCTCGTTGAACAGGCCGTAGCAGGTAACATGGTCGCCATTGACCACCAATCCGTTTTTAGAGGTGTTCTTGCGCCAACCCACTCCACTGCCGTGGTCGGCACGCCAAATCCAGAAGTGGTCGCCGATGACATCGTTGACATTGATTTCGAGGGCGATGTCGGCGTTGACATTGTTGCCCTTGACACCGCCTACGCGGAATACGAGGTCCGACAGCACGATGGGGTTGTCTTCGTGGCGGTTTTGCGATTTGGCGGTGCCCACCTGCATCAGGTAGGTCGAAGAGTAGTAGGTTTCGAACAGCAGGCTGGCCACGCAGATGCCGTCTGCATCGCCGACAATCATGGCGGCCGTGGTGTTGGCCTGGGCCGGCACCAGGGTGGCGTAGCCGGTGCCCATCACAATGGCGTTGGCACGATCGACGCGCAGGGGCGATTCGAGTTCGTACACGCCCGGGGTGAAGAACAGGTGCTTGCCCGCAGCCAACTGGGCGTTGAGGACGCTTGCGCTGACTCCCGGACGGGCAATGTAAAAGTCGTTGAGCAGGTCGTACGAGGTGCCTTCGCCCATATCGGTCGTGGAGTACGAGATACCGGTGCTGTTGGTGCGCAGGGCGGGGCGGAACACTTTGTAGCGTCCGTCATTATCGACATACAGGAAGGGTTTTTCGCGTACCACGGGGGTCAGCTCTTCGCGGCTGCATGCGCCCCATTGCGGATTTTTCTGCCAGTTGTCGCTGCAAGTGGCTTTGGCCGACTCGCTTCCGAAATCGATGCCTTGGTAGGCGTGGTTCCATCCCGGGATACCCGCCGAACCGGCGCCCACCTGCATGTAGCAGTTGCGGGTGTACCATTGTTGTTGCGACCAGCCGCTGGCGCCTTCGTAAAAGTAGCAGTCGGCCGAGAATCCGCCGCTGGCCGACCCGCCGAAGTCGTACGACACTTGGCGTTCCGACACGATGCGGCGCATGGGGGCGGCCTGCGAAACGGCCCACCACAAAATTTCGCTGTCGGTCTTAGGTACCATAAAGTTCTCGATCGAGCGCCAGAACGAACAGGTGACGTTGTTGTCGGACAAGGGGCATAGCGACCAAACGTTGTACAGGCTTACGTCGTAGGGCAGTTGTCCCAGGCCGCCGAAACTGATATAGTAGGCGGTGTTGAGCTGTCCGGCCTCGGTGTAGTCACCCGGGTGGAAGTAAAAGGCGTAGCGGTTCATCGAGAACTGTGCGTACCACATGTTGTCGGCGATGGCGTTGAGCTCATCGGCCAATACGCTCATGCTGTCGGTCGGGCGATAGAGAATCATGTTCGGGCCGAACAAGTTCAGCTCCAGCGACAGCAAACCGACTTGCTGGCCGTTGGCGTTGCGAATGTGGTAATAGTAATCGTAGGCGTTGCCGCTCGGGGTGTCCGAGTAGGTGGCGTTGGCGTCAAAGGTGGTTAACGCGCTTTCTTCGCCGTGGCGGCCGACACTGCGGGTGAGCGTGTAGGTTTCGCCCGAGGCGTTGTCGAGGGTCAGGTCCAGTTGCGAACCGTTGAGCTCAATGGTCGAAGCGTTCGAAGAAATCCCAAACAAGGCCGTGGCGGCCATCAGTAAAAAGAATGATTTTTTCATAAATAGGTTTTTTGCTTCGACAAAAGTAAGGAAAACAAAAAATATTCGGTACATTTGCGCTGAAAAAAAATACTTCAAGAATGCAACAACGCGGAAAATTCACGTCCAGATTGGGGGTTATCCTCGCTACGGCCGGCTCTGCCGTCGGCCTGGGCAATGTCTGGCGTTTCCCCTACGAGGCCGGCTCCAACGGCGGCGGTTCGTTTCTGTTGTTGTACCTGCTGTTTGTCTTGTTGCTCGGCGTGCCTGTTATTCTGGCCGAATTTATCGTTGGCCGCCGTTCGCAGCGCAACGCATCGGCTGCCTTTCAGTTTCTGGCTCCAGGCAAAGCCTGGCATTGGGTCGGCAAACTCGGGGTGCTCACCGGCCTGCTCATTGTGGGCTACTATTCGGTGGTGACCGGCTGGACATTTGCCTATCTGGCCCGTTCGCTGGCCGGAGGCCTGAGTGCCGGGACGGATTTTCAGTCGCTTTTCGAACGCATGACGTCGGCCACCTGGGCGCCCATCGGCTGGATGCTGCTGGTGATGTTCGTTTCGCACTTTATCGTGCGCCGCGGGGTGAGCGACGGCATCGAAAAGGCCTCCAAAGTCCTGATGCCAGTGCTGCTGGTGGTGCTGCTCATTATGGCGGTGCACTCGTGTATGCTCGAGGGGGCGGCCGACGGGCTTCGCTTCCTGTTCTATCCCGATTTTGGCAAACTGACGCCGCTGGTAATGCTCAAAGCCTTGGGCCAGGCTTTCTTTTCGCTGAGTTTGGGCATGGGCTGCCTGATCACGTATTCTTCTTACTACAAAAAAGACATCGCCCTGCAGCAGTCGGCGTTTCAGATAGCCTTGCTCGACACCCTGGTGGCCGTGATTGCGGGCATCATCATCTTTCCGGCCGTCTTTACGTTTGGCGTAGAGCCCGAAGCCGGTCCGGGGCTGGTGTTCAAGGTGTTGCCCGAAGTGTTTACGCAGATGCACTTTCCCTGGCTGTGGTCGTCGCTGTTTTACCTGCTGCTTTCGATTGCCGCCCTAACCTCGCTGATTTCGCTGCACGAGGTGGTGACCGCCTACATCAGCGAAACCTGGAACGTGTCGCGCCGCTGGGCCTCGTGGACGGTGGTGGGCGTGGTCATTGTGCTGG
>JAGCZK010000147.1 GCA_017960065.1 Paludibacteraceae bacterium | reverse complement strand
CTAAAACAAAAAAGTCCGAAAGCGACAGCTTCCGGACTTTTTTGTTGGCTTGGCGGGCGCCTACAAACGTGGCGGCACCTGGAACACCGTGGCGTTCAGCGTTTTGTCGGCCACCTGTTTGCCCAACTTGTATTCGGTGTAATTGCCGTTGGCCTCTTCCAACACCATTTCCTGCAGGAGCAGCGTGGTGCTATCGAAGCGGAGCACCACTTTCGAATAACCGCGTGCCGTTTTCTTCTTTTGTTGCAGGGTGTAAACGTGCAGGTTGCCTTCTTTGGCATATTCGATGGTGGCGTCACATTATTGGGCGATGGCGTTGATGTCGCCTTGCATGCAATATATCAGCGTGTTGCGCAAGGTACGCATGGGCGAACCCACCTTGATGTTGTGGTTCAGCTTTTTGCCGCGCGACTGCATAACAAACTGTTGGTCGTTGATGACGAGGTAGTCGCCGGCCGGTTGGTCGTACAGCATCGTCATCTTTCCGTTTTCGAAGTAGAGCGTGCCCTTCGAATCAATCGGGTTGGCCATCATTTTGATGTGCTTGCTTTGGCTAAAGCTGCAGTGACGGGCTTGGGCCGTGGCGTTTTTGGCCTTGATTTGCGCAATCAGGTCGGGATTGGCTGCGAAGGCCAGCAGACTGCTCATAAGCAATCCGAACAAGGTAAACCAGCGTTTCATATTGTTGTCGTTTGAAAAGTTCGATTAGGTGTAAAGGCCGCCGTTGATGGCAATCACTTCACCGTTGATATAGGCGGCTTCGGGCGAGGCGAGGAAACCGACCAGTGCGGCGATTTCTTCGGGTTCGCCAAAGCGTTTGGCCGGGATCTGCGCCGAAAGGGCGGCTTCGTCCAACCCTTCGACCATGTCGGTCTTGACAAAGCCGGGGGCTACGGCGTTGACCGTCACCTTCTTGGCGGCCACTTCCTGGGCCAGCGCCTTGGTGGCGGCAATCAGACCGCCTTTGGCAGCCGAGTAGTTGGTTTGTCCGGGCAGACCTTTCTGTCCCGAAAGCGAAGCCACGTTGATGATGCGGCCGAATTTCTTGACCAGCATGGGTTTGAGTAGCGGGCGGGTGACGTTGTAGAACGAGTGCAGGTTGGTGCTCAACACCTTGAACCAGTCTTCCTCTTCCATCCACAACAGCAGATTGTCGCGGCGGATACCGGCGTTGTTGACCAGCACTTCGATGTAGCTTCCTTCGTGGGCATTCTGCCATTGGGTCAGCGCGTCGAGGGTCGCTTGGGTGTCGGCCACATCGAACGGGAGCAGTTCGCCTTCGCCACCGGCCTGATGGATCAGGTCGAGGGTTTCCTGCGCTTTGGCGGCGCCCGATACGTAGTTGATGACAACGGTGTAGCCCATTTGGGCGAGTTTGAGGCTGATGGCGCGACCCAGGCCGCGGCTGCCTCCGGTAACTAGTGCGTATTTCATATCAATCGTTTATGAATAGTTCTTTGGTTGCGGTTTCCATTCCGATTAGTTCGGCGGCGGTGAAAAACGACGTCATTGAGACACCCAATATGCCGTGCAGGTTTAAATTCTGGCCTGTTAAAAACAAATTGGGAACGGGCGTTTTTGGGGTCATCACCGTCAGCATCGGGTTGCTGAAGTCTTTGCGCAGGCCGTAGGCCGAACCGAACGAGGTGTTGGTGTAATGCCGGTACGACAGCGGGGTGCTGGTATAGTCCTTTTCGATGGCATCGGCCAATTCGGGGATACGCTTCGACGCCAGTCGTACGCAGGCTTCGGTTTTGGCGCGTTTCATATCGACATACGACTGACCGCGTTTGCCCATCGGCATTTCGGCCCAGGCGGCCACCTCGTCCCAGGTCATGGGGGTCAGCAGGTCGATTTGGGTGCAGCTGCCGTCGGGCGCCACCGTGTCGGGGTAGTAGCTGGCCAGTACCCGGTCGGTCTTTCCAGCTTGGTAGTTCCACAGGTCGGCCTGCTCGTAGAGGTATTTGTTGTGGTTGCAGTAGGGCACCCGTCCGGGTTTCAGACTCAAGTTGGCGGTAAACATGCCGAAGGTGTTGGCCATCGAGTTGATCCGCCGGCGGTAGATGTTGCGGATGAGCGCGCTGTCCTTAATCAGCGTCAGGGTATGTGCCGGATGGGCGTTGGAAATCACGTGGCGGCAAGCGACACGCTCTTGTCCGTTGATTTCAACTTCCCCGATTTTGCCGTCGCATTCGACGAGTTCGGTCACTTCGGCCCGGGTGCGGACTTCGCCTCCCATGGCTTCGACCGAGGCGGCCAGGTGACGGGCGATCTGTTCGCCGCCACCGTTGATGCGCCAGGCACTTTCAATAAACGAATTGTTGATTTGGGCGTAGGTGTATAGCGGCAACTGTTCGCCCAGTTCCATCTTGAGCGAGGTGCCGGCCAGGCAGTCGCGCAGTTGCCGGTCGGTGATGGTTTCGTCCAAAAACGCTTTGGCCGAACGGCCGAACAGCGAGGTGTTGAAGAACGTCTCGGCCGAGCGGGGCTTGAAATTGTCGAAAATATGCGCCCCCACTTCTTTCAGCAGCGCGGTGTAGTTGGTGAGTTCCGCTTTCGCCTTCGGAAAGGCGCGGAGAAATTCGTCGGTAAAGTGTTCGTAGCCTTGGGCAAAAAAGACGGTCTTGTCATCGACGGTCACTTCGTCGAAGCAGTCGTCCATGCGTTGCCACGGCAATTCGAGCAGGTCGAAGTAGCCGAACAGCCGGTGCAGCGGTCCGCCTTCCTGCAGGCCGCCGACATAATGGAAACCGGTGTCGAACAGATGCGATCCGCGCTTGAAGGTTTGCAGGCAGCCCCCGAGTACCGGAGTACGTTCGAGAACGCACACCTTCATGCCGTTTTTGGCCAGGATGTAGGCGGTTTCGAGTCCTCCAAGTCCGCTTCCTATGACAATCACATCGTACGACTTCATGCTTCCGGCTTAAAGGTATTGTTGTGTTTGTTGATGATGCGTTGGAAGAAGGGGTATTTGGTCAGATGGTGGAACAAAAACGGCTCAAAGGTGTAGGCGATGATGATGGTGGCCGTCATGCCGATGAGCGTCGTGATTCCGGTGGACTTAAGCGAGGGGTGCGTGGCGAATATCAATGACGATACACTGATAATCAACACGATAGCCGAAAGCAAAATAGCCGCCTTGTGCTGGATGAGCAGCCGGTCCTTTTTCCGGCTTTCGGCCAACAGGCCGTCCATGATAAAGATGCTGTAATCGACTCCGACACCAAAGATGAAGGCCGAAATGATGATGTTGATCAGGTTGAATTTCAATCCCAGGAACACCATCACCCCTTGCACAATGTACCAGCTGAGGCCCATGGGCAGGAAGGCAATCAGGCTCAACAGCAGGTTGCGGAACGAAAGCAGCAGGACGATAAAGACGAATACCGACGAAATGAGCAAGACGATGTTGAAGTCGTCGATAAGCACTTTGGCCATGTCCTGCGTGTAGTAGAACGGGTCGATGACCATCGAGTGCCCGCCTTTGGTCAGGATGCGGTCGCACACCTGGTCGCGGGTGCCGTAGGGCATCTGTACCTGCGTGAACACCATGTAGCGGTCTTTGGCCTTTTCGATCCAGTTCGACATCAGCGCTTCGGGGATAACTCCCGATTCAATCATGTTGTCGGGTGCGAAATCGTTGTCGATCAACTCGAAGAAGGGCTCAAACACCTCTTCGGTGAAACCGTAGCGCTGGCCGTAGGTGCAGATGGATTTCTTGACGGCGGCTTTGCGCTCGGGCGTCCAGAATTTGTGCCAGCGGTCGATGCGCTGCTGCTGGATGGCGTTGGGCAACAAGATGTCGGAGGTGTGGGCGTATTGGTGGATCAATCCGGCCCGGCAGGCCGAATCCAAGGTGGCGGCAAAGGCCCGGTTGTTGGTCAGCGCTTCGTCGAGCGTGTTACCGGCCGAGGCAAAATAGACCGCATCCATGCCGTTGGACGTTTTTTCGGCCAGCAGTTTGCCCGATTTGACCACTTTGGGGTTGTAGTAGCCGATGTTTTTCAGGTCGGGGTCGAACTCCACCTTCCACGAAAAGGCGATGCAAACGACACAAATCAAGGCGATGGTCGCTACAAAGACGGGTTTGCGGTCGATGGGGTAGGTGTTGATTTTGTCCAAGAGCCGGAAGGCACGGTCCGAACGGCGGTTGCCCTCTTTTTTCATAAAGTGGGGCAGGAACACCAGTCCGAATACGGTCGAGCCGATGAGCGAGAAGGTGGCGAACATGCCGAAGTCGTTGAGCAGCTCCGAATCGATAAACAGCAGCCCGGTGAAGGCGCCGATGGTGGTGAGGCAGCCGAGAAT
>JAGCZK010000146.1 GCA_017960065.1 Paludibacteraceae bacterium | reverse complement strand
TCATTTGTGCCGTCGTAACATTCGCCAGTCATTATGCGTTTGAGGCGTTTGCTTGTTACATCGTAGGCGATGCCATTGGGCGTGGTGTCGGTCTTTTCGTTGAGCAGGCAAAGGATAAAGGTGCGGTTGCCTTCTGCTTGGGCTTCACTCAACAAATCGCCTTCTTTGGCTTCAGTACGATTTTGTTCAAGAACGGCGTGACCTGTTGTGCCAGAACCTGCGAAGAAATCGAGAATGATAGAATCCTCATTGCTTGCCAAATAAATTAAATCCTTAATAAGGTCTATCGGCTTAGGATTACCAAATATTTTATCCCCGAAAATTGATTTGTGCTGTGAAGTTCCATTACCACTACTATATTCGGGCTTATAGAATAATGTTTTAGGTTTTTTGCTAGGCAATTCACCTAATTCTGGTCGTTGTTTTTTATATAGCGAAATCTTTCCATCCTCTTTTGATACTATGATATTATGTGCCTCATTTCGAAATTTTGATTTACTCCATCGCCATGACATTTCTTTATTATCTGTAATTGGATAAACCTTTGTGGCATTACTTAATTCGTTATCAACGCTAAATTCGCCGTTTTCAGTCACATAAATTGGGAAAAATAAATTTGGGCGTTTTTCGCGAGGAGCATTAACTCCTGTTGATTTTAAATTTGCCCCTTTTTTATAAAAACCGATTTCATCTTCTTCCCATTTTTCAAATTCATCATCAGATTCCTCTATTTCAAAAAGACCAAATTGAGTTTGTTCTGACTTTCTATATACAATTGTATATTCGTGTGTACCTGCAAACCCATATTCATCTTGGTTCCCTTTCAAATTCATTATAGTTGGAAGATTAGCTACGAAGTTTCCTTCCCCAAACACCTCGTCAAACAAACACTTCACATACGCCTGGTTCTTGTCGTCGATTGAGCAGAAAATCACACCTTCGTCCGACAGCAGTTGTTTTGCAAGCGTCAAACGAGGATAGAGCATTGAAAGTAGATTGTCACGAGTTATCGCATTGTTATAGTTGGTGGCTGCAAATTCGCCCATACTATCTTTACCGTATGGCGGGTCGATGTAGATGACATCGATTTTGCCACGATATTGAATGAGCAGATTTTGGAGAGCTTCGTAGTTGTCGCCAATAATAACTTTATGCGTAGGTTTGCTGTCGTCGGTATGGAACGAGAGGGCTTCGTTTTTCTTGAAATACTTAATGGTATCGTTCATCTTTTCGAGCCGCTTGTCAAAATGGAGTCCAGTTCGTTTGTAGGTGGTGCCAAGTGCCGCAATGTTTATGGCTTCGTCGAGCGTGTCGGCATTGTTGATGAGTTTGATGAGCAGGTCGGCATTGCTTTGCTCAAGAATTTTGTCCGAGACACGTTTTTCTATCTCGGCAATCAGCGATTGCTTGGTTGCTTTCATAGGTATGCTTTTCAGCGTCAGCAACTTTTCGATGATGCAGGTAATCAAACAAATACCACAGAGCATAAAAGAAGCGTGGACTTCTCTTATTGAGCTCCGAGGTATTTGGCGTAACCCGACCATCAAATAAGTTCCGTCCACGCTAAAGCGCAGACGTTCGCTGAACTTATTCAATGATGGTCTCTTTCTAATCGCCAAATTTTCGGAGCATCTCGAACAAATAGCAAACGCTATGATTAGTAATATGTTAACTCAAAAAAAGTTTCTGTTTTTTTATTTTTTGTTAATCTTTTGTTCAACAATATGTTCTTTTGCTATCGCAATAGCACGTTGTAACTTTTCGGCAAGTAATTGCTTGTCGGGGAGTTGCGTATAGTATTGAGCCACCTTAATTGGACTATTTTCGTCCAACATAAGATATTCTATATGCTCTGTGTTTCCTTCACTGCACAAAATTAATCCAATTGGAGATTCCTCACCATCTTTTCTGTCATTTTTATCCAAATAACGCAAATAAAGGCGCATCTGCCCTTCGTATTCTGGTTTGAACTTTCCTAACTTTAAGTCTATGGCAACCAACCGACGCAATGATCTATGATAAAACAGAAGGTCAATATAATAATCTACAGCATCCACTGTTATTCGCTTTTGCCTACCAAGAAATGCAAAATCTGTTCCCATTTCACATATAAAATCTTGCATTTGCGATACAATAGCAGACTCCAAATCTTTTTCTGAAAATACATTAGGCAATCCCAACATATCGAGGAAATAACTACTGCGAAAAACCAGATCTGGATTCAATATATTTGTTTCTTTCAACTCCGACAACTCTTGTTTTATCAAATCCTCTGGTTTCCTACTTATTGCAGTACGTTCAAAAAGCTGAGACTCAATCTTGGCATCAAGCGTGCGGGTGTCCCAATGTTCAATACGGCACATCTCCATATAAAACTGACGTTTTAATGGATCTTCAATAAACATTAAGGAACGAATATGCGTCCAACTGAATTGTCTCCGCACTGCGTATACAATTTCATCCTCAGTAAAAGTATACGCAGCGCGTATACAATGCAACAGACTTCTATCACTCCATCCAGAACCATAAATTTCCGTCAATCGTGCAGCCAATTTCTTCACAATCTGCTTACCGTATTCAGCACGTTGATTGTAAAGAACATCCTCCTTTATACGTTTGCCAACATACCACTTTGTAAGACACATTTCAGAATTTACATATACAGCAAGACGGTTTCGTGAAGCATTGATAATGCCACAAACGTCTTTAAACAAAGCGCTCTCCTGTAAATTCATTATATTGTCTTTTTCTTCCATTATGCAACAAACGCCATGAATAGTAATATGTCATGTAAAACTTTCTGTTTTTTTAATCTCAAAATTGGTTATATGTGCAAATATACTGAAAATTTTTCAATCTTCGATTTCATTATGACTTGGGGGCAGAAAATAAATAATTCAATTCCCTAACCTCCGTAAAAGTTTCAATGATAGCGAAAGTCGCTTCTGTGGCAAGTTGGCTTTTAAGTATCGTCGCAAGCATATATAACCCCTTCTCGGTAAATGCCTTTGGGATACTTCTGCTCTTAGAAGAGATTTTTGTGGTCGAAAAATTCGACCGCAAAACAGATAGTTCCTCTGCATCCAGCGCAAACATAATAAAACCCACCGACAACCCATGCCAGTGGGTAGAAAAATTTGTTCGAGAAGAGGACCTTCACCTTGCACGTAACTGCCAGAAAGCGACGGCGGAGGCAGCCGCCACGTTGAGCGAATCGACCCCGTGTGCCATGGGGATTTTGACGGTGAAATCGGCCGTTTCGATTGTATCGCGAGGCAAGCCTTCGCCTTCGGTGCCCAAAATCAACGCCAGACGCTCTTGCCGGCGCAGCACCGGATCGTCGATGGAAATACTGCGGTCGGTCAGCGCCAACGCCGCCGTTGCAAACCCCAGCTCGCGGAGTTGCGACTGATAACACCCGCTGCCATCGGTTTCGAGCCAGGCCCAGGGTTCGAGCAACACATTGCCCATCGACACGCGCAAGGCCCGCCGGTTGAGCGGATCGCAACTGTTCGAAGTCACCAGCACCGCATCGATATCCAAGGCAGCCGCCGAGCGGAAAATCGCCCCGACATTGGTGGCCTCGACCACCCCGTCAATGACCGCCACCCGGCGGGCCGTGGCAAGCACCTGCTGTAGCGCAGGCTGGCTGCGGCGGCGCATCACGCCCATGATTCCGCGCGACAAATCAAAGCCCGACAATTGCTTGAGCTGACTGCGACTGCCGACATATACCGGCACCTCGGGCCATTGGTCGGCGTAGAGCGCGGCCATCGCGCGGCCCCCTTCGAGCAGCTGCTGCTCGTCCATCAGGAGCGAAACGGGTTCGCATCCGGCGTTGAGCGCCACCCGGATCACCTTCTCGCCTTCGGCGATGAACAGGCCGCGCCCCGTCAGTTTGCCTTCGCTTAGCTGGCGTTCCGACAAACGGGCATAGGGCTCGAGACCAGGGTCAGAAAGTTGCAGAATCGGTAGGACAGGCATCGTCAGTCGGTGGTTTTAAGCGCATCGAGCAATTGGTCGACCAATTCGGGAACACCGATGGCCGCACGCTTTTTGATAAAGACGATGTTGCGGCTGGCCGACAAGTCGGGGTTGCCCGGATCGACCAGAAACACCTGCGCCTCAGGACGCACATACTGCAACAGCGAAGCAGCCGGATAAACCTTGAGCGAGGTGCCCACCACGATGAAGATGTCGGCCTGTTCGGTAATTCGGATGGCCTGCTCGAGCATTGGGACCCCTTCGCCAAAAAACACGATGAAAGGGCGCAAAAGCGAACCGTCGGGGTGACGGGTGTCGTAGTCCTGACGCCAGCCTTCGATGGGGACGGTGGCCGACTCGTCGCGGCTGCTGCGCAGCTTGCGCAACTCGCCGTGCAGGTGGGTGATATGCGTGCTCCCCGCCCGCTCGTGCAAGTCATCGACATTTTGGGTGATGACCTGCACCTGGTCGAAATACTGCTCGAGTTTGGCGATGGCCAGGTGGGCCGGATTGGGCTCCTTGGTCAGCAGTTCGCGACGGCGCTCGTTGTAAAAATCAATGACGCCCTTGCGGTTATACACCATGGCCTCGGCCGTACAGACCTCTTCGATGCGGTGGTTGCACCACAGGCCGTCGCTATCGCGGAAGGTGGAGATGCCGCTGTCGGCCGAGACGCCCGCCCCGGTAAAAACGACAATGCGTGATTGTGCTGTCAGTTTCATAGGCTTTGAATATCGCTGGAAAACGGTTGTAACGGATATGTGATTTAGTGTTGCAAATATAGTATTATTTTTAAAAAAATTATCGCTATTTTTGCACCATCCATCCATTTGAAATCCGATGACAGCAACCGAATTGACCACCACACTGCTTACCCTACTTGCAGGTATCGGCATCTTCCTGGTAGCCTGCCAAATGATGAGCACCTACCTCGAATCCGCCAGTTCCAAGAAGTTGAAATCCATGTTCAAGAAAGCCTCGGGCAGCCGTTGGTTGGGCGTAGGCATCGGTGCCGTCGGCACGGCGGTCATCCAAAGTTCGGGCGCCACCACCGTCATGACCATCGGTTTTGTCAATGCGGGCATCATCACGCTGGCCCAAGCCGCCACCATCATCTACGGCGCCAACATCGGCACCACCGTCACCGCCCAGATTGTGGCCCTCGGCATGTTCGGCGGAGGAGGCGTTTCATCGTCTGTCGTCTTTGCCGCCATGACCGGCATCGGCACCTTCATCTCGCTCTTTTCCAAAAAAGAACAATACAAGACCGTCGGCGGCATCGTCACAGGCTTCGGCATGCTCTTTGTCGGCTTGTCGCTGATGAGCAGCTCGATGACCGGTTTTGCCGCATCCGAAGGCATCCGCACCTTTTTGGCGCAAATCTCCAATCCCTTGCTGCTCGTCTTTCTCGGCGCCGTCTTCACGGCCATCATCCAAAGTTCGTCGGTAATGACCTCCATTGCCCTGACCATGGTGGTTTCGGGCCTCATCAACCTCGACCAGGGCATCTTTCTGACCATGGGTTCGAACATCGGCTCCTGCGTGGTGGCCATCGTGGCCGGCATGACCAGCAGCACCAACGCCAAGCGCACCGCCCTCATCCACCTGCTGTTCAACTGCGGCGGTGTGGTCATCTTCATGATTTTCGGCCTGCTGATGCGGATGACATTCAAGGTCGGATTCGGCGATTTGTTCAACCTGCTGTTTCCCGGGGTGCCGCAAACCCAGCTGGCCATGTTCCACACCGTGTTCAACTGCATAACCGTCCTTTTCATCCTGCCGGTCACCAACCTGTTGGTGTCGCTGGTATGCCGCATGATTCCTGATAAAAAGACCGTACAGGACCCCGACGAGCCGCATGTCTTCTACATCGATGACAACCTGCTCAAGACGCCGCCCATCGCCGTAGAGCAAACCAAAAAGGAAATCCTCAACATGGCCAACATCGCCATCGGCAATTTCAACCGTTCGATCCGAATCATCACCACCGGCGACAAGAGCGAGAAGCCCAAGTTCCGCCAAGAGGAGCATGAGCTCAACTTCCTCAACCGCACCCTGGTCGACTATGTGGTGCGTTTGTCGGAACTCGGCGGCCTCAACGAACACGACCACCGCTTCCTGAGCGCATCGTTCCGCGTGGTCCGCGACATCGAACGCATCGGCGACTATGCCGAAAACATCGTTGAATACGCCGACATGCTGACCGAAAGCGGCGATCGATTCTCTGACGAGGCCCTGCGCGACATCGCCCACATCAGCGACCTCATCAACTCGCTGCACGAACGGGTGTACACTGCCTACCACAAGGAAGACCTGGACGCGCTCAAGGCCGCCGAAGACATTGAAGACCAAATCGACGCCTTCAGCAAGGTGATGGAAGAAAACCACATCCGCCGCCTCTCCACCGGGTCGTGCGCCACCGGGGCCGGCGCGCACTACCTGTCGCTGTCGTCCAACGCCGAACGTATCGCCGACCACCTGCTCAATGTGGCCAAATCCATCCGTTCACTGACCGTAGCCGCCTAAAAAGCCGAAAACCAACTACAAACAACGATACCATGAACAAAAACATCTCTCCGAACATCCAATACATCGGTGTGGACGACACCGACATCGATTTGTTTGAAAGCCAGTATGCCGTTCCGGCCGGCATGTGCTACAACTCCTACCTGGTGTCTGATGCCAAAATCGCGGTGATGGACACCGTCGACGCCCGCAAAAAAGACGAATGGCTGCACAATCTGCAAACTGCCCTGCAAGGCAAATCGCCCGATTACCTGGTGGTCCACCACATGGAGCCCGACCACAGCGGATGCATAGGCGCCTTCATGGCCGCCTACCCACAAGCCAAGTTGGTGACCAGCGCCAAAGCCGTCCAATTCATTGCACAATTCATTGAGAATCCCGATTTCATCGACCGTTGCCAAGTGGTCAAGGAAGGCGACACGCTCAGTTTGGGCACGCACAGCCTGCAATTCATTGCCGCCCCCATGGTCCACTGGCCCGAGGTGCTGGTCTCGTACGACGCGGCCGCCAAAACCCTGTTCTCGGCCGACGGATTCGGCAAATTCGGCACCTATGACGCCGACGCCGACGACTGGGCTTGTGAAGCCCGCCGCTACTACTTCAACATCTGCGGCAAGTACGGACAAGCTGTGTCGGCCCTGCTCAAAAAAGCCGCCGCACTCGACATCCAAACCATCTGCCCGCTGCACGGACCGGTGCTGCAAGGCTCCTTGCTCGCCGAAGCCCTCCGCCTGTACACTGTCTGGAGCACCTACGAAGTCGAAACCAAGGGCGTTCTGGTCGCCTATGCCTCGATTCACGGAGGCACCAAGGCTGCCGCCGAATACCTGGCCGCGCAACTGCGCCAAAAAGGTTGCCCCAAGGTGGCCGTCACCGACCTCAGCCGCGACGACCAGGCCGAAGCCATTGAAGATGCCTTCCGCATGGACACCATGGTACTGGCCGCCCCCACCTACGACGGCGACCTGTTTCCGCCCATGTACGACTTCATCCACCACTTGCAACTCAAGGCATACCAAAACCGCCGCGTGGCCCTCATCGAAAACGGCACTTGGGCACCCCAAGCCGCACGCATCATGAAATCGATGTTGGAAGGCCTCAAAAACATCGAAATCATTGAGCCCGTGGTCAGCATCAAAAGTAGAATGAACTCCTCCGACGAAGCCGCCATCGCCGCACTTGCCGACGCACTGTTGTAGCCATGTACCGCTTCTTGGAACCGCTTGCCAGGCTGCTGACCACACACACGCCCTGGTTCATCATTGCTGCCGCGCTCATCGCCTTTTTTGCCCCCGGGGCCTTTGTGTGGATTGCGCCCCTGCAAACCTGGCTGCTCGGCTTCATCATGCTTACCATGGGGCTGACCCTCACCGCCGAAGACTTCAAAGTGCTGGCATCACGACCCCTGGACATCGTGCTGGGAGCGTGCGCCCAATACACCCTGATGCCGCTCATCGCCTGGGGATTGACCCGCCTCTTCCAACTCGACACGGCCCTGGCCGTGGGTATCGTGCTGGTAGGCTGCTGTCCCGGCGGGGTCTCGAGCAACATCATGTCGTACCTGTGCAAGGGCGATGTGGCCTATTCGGTCGGGATGACCACCGTCTCCACCCTGCTGGCCCCGCTCGTCACGCCGGCCCTGGTGTTGTGGCTGGTGGGCGAAAAAGTCGAGGTCAATGCCCTGCAAATGTTTCTCAACATCCTGATTGTCACCATTATTCCGGTGGCCATCGGTTTCACCGTCAACCATTTTCTGCAACACCGGCCCGTGTTCCAGCAGGTGCGCCAGGTGCTGCCCGCCTTCAGCGTCATTGCACTGGCGCTCATTGTGTGCAGCGTGGTGTCGCTGGTACACGACCACCTGGTTGCCGGAGGCGTCGGCCTGTTTTTGTGGACCTTCTGCGTGGTGTTCTGCCACAATACGCTGGGC
>JAGCZK010000018.1 GCA_017960065.1 Paludibacteraceae bacterium | reverse complement strand
GCGCGTCATCATCGGACGCTTGCCCTTGTCGCGGATGCCCCCGAAGCCGGCCACGGTGATGACCCGGTGTTTTACGGGCAGCCCGCGGCGGATTTCGTTGATGCTCTTGAGCACGTTTTTGAGTGCGTCGGGCGTATGCGCGTAATCGACAATGGCCGTTACGCCTTGGGGAGAATATACCGTGTCGAACCGGCCGTCCACCGTGTGCAGCGCGCTGAGGGCGATCAGGGCGGCTTCCGTCTCCACTCCGAGGAGGCGGGCGGCGCCATACACGGCAATCAGGTTCGACGCGTTGAATTTTCCGACAAAATGCACCAGCACTTCGTGTCCGTCAATTTCGAGCGTCATGCCTTCAAAACTGCTTTCGCGCACCTTGGCTCGGAAGTCGCTGAGGCTCCGGATCGAGTAGCCGTATTTGGCGGCAGCCGTGTTTTGCAACATCACCCGGCCGGTCTTGTCGTCGTCGTTGGTCAGGGCAAAAGCCTTTGCCGGCAGCTGGTCGAAAAACTTCTTCTTGGCCTTGAGGTAGGCGTCAACGGTTTTGTGGTAGTCGAGGTGGTCGCGTGTCAGGTTGGTGAAGATGCCGCCGTCGAAATCGATGCCGGCAATGCGGTCTTGGTCGATGGCATGCGAGCTGACCTCCATAAACATCCATTGGCACCCCTTTTCGACCATGCGTGCCATCAGCGACTGGGCTTCGATGGGGTCGGGAGTGGTGTGGGTGCTGGCAACGGCCTCGTCGCCAATGTAGTTGCAGACCGTCGAAAGCAGACCGGCTTCGTGGCCCATCCGCCTGAACATGCGGTAGAGCAGCGTGGCGATGGTGGTTTTGCCGTTGGTGCCGGTCACACCGACCACCTTCATTTTTTGGCTGGGGTTGCCGTAAAAGCACGAGGCCAGTCGGCCGAGGCAGACGGCGCTGTTGGCCACCTTCAGGTAGCAGACCTCAGGGGCGCATGTCTCGGGCAACTCCTGGCACACAACGGCCGAAGCGCCTTTTTCCACGGCTTGTCCGATATAGGCGTGGCCGTCGCTGCTACTGCCTTTGACAGCGACAAACAGGGTACCGGGCGCCACTTGGCGCGAGTCGAAGCAGATTTGTCGGATGTCTTGCCTCATCGGCCCGACCACCTGTTCCACTTCAATCGACGATCGCAGTTCTTCCAGTTTCATTTCACTTCAGTGTTAGTTTCGCTTGTTCGCCCAAGCGTTGGCGTTCGACACCGGCCGCCGGCTCCTGGCTGTAAACCCGTCCGATGCCTTCGGCCGATACGTTCCATCCGTTGTTTTCCAAAATATACACGGCCTCCTGCAAGGTTTTCCCCTTCACATCGGGCATCCGGCTCTGATAGTCTTCTTGGTCAACCTCCGCCTTCTCACTTTTTACCACGTCGTTCCACAGCGCCTTCAGCGCCTTTTCGTGTTCCGAATCGGGAGTTTCCGGCCCGCTGTTCAGAATATAAGTGGTTTCGGCCACCCGCTTGAAGACCCCGCCGCAGAGTCGGCCTGCCGAGCGCGGTCCTTGTTTCGGATTCTTGATATAGACCAGACAGCTGTACTGCGGCACATCGGCCGGAAAATACCCGCAAAAGGTGATTTGGTGCATGGCCATGCCGTTTTCGTCTTTGTAACGCCCCTGGTCGTTGGTGATTTGCGACGTGCCGGTTTTGCCGGCAATGCCGAACAGCGGCGAGGCCACTGGCTTGGCGGTGCCTTGGGTGACCACACCTTCGAGCATGGCGCGGATTTTGCCCAACGTGGTTTTCGAACAAATCTGTTCTTTGACCACCGTCGGCTCATACTGCTCGATGACCTGCCCCTTGTTGACGATGCGGTCCACCAGCATTGGCCGCATCATGGTGCCGTTGTTGGCGATGGCATTGTAGAACGTCAGCATGTAGATGGGCGGCACGGTCACCTCGTATCCGATCGACATCCACGGCAGGGTGGTTTCCGAAAAGTCCGACAAATCCTTGATGCCGACCTGTCCCGAACCGGGGATTTCCAATTCCATCGGCGTGCCGAACCCGGTGGCCCGGATGCCGTCGATGTATTTTTGGCGGTTGCTGTTGTAGTGGTCGAAGATGATGCGCGAAACGCCCACGTTCGACGACTGGTAAAACAGTTGCGGCACCGTGGCCACGCCGTATCCGCCCCCACCGTTGGGACCTTTGTAGTTGTGGTCTTTCATCGTGCGGTCCGAAAACTTGTAGCTGCCGTCGCGGGTGTCCACCCGGGTGGTGGTGTCGATGTAGCCGTCTTGCAGGGCCACCATCATCGACAGGGTCTTGAAGGTCGAGCCCGGCTCGATTTCGCTGGCAAAGGCGTAGTTGCTCTTTTCGTAATAGCCCTTGCTGCCTTTGCCCAAGTTGCTGATGGCCCGGATTTTGCCCGTGGCGCTTTCCATCAGGATGGCTACGCCCAAGTCGGCGTCAGACGAGCTGACGGCCTCGAGCAGGGCCTGGTGCATCTCTTCCTGAATGTCGATGTTGATGGTGGTGACCACATCGTATCCGTCAATGGCCGGTTGCAGGGTCTGGTGGTGCCGTTTGCCCGCCAGCTTGACCGTTGCCTCCAGTCCGTCCTGTCCTTTCAGATAGTCGTTGTAATACAGCTCCAGTCCGCATTTGCCGCCCTTTGTTTCGATGCCGTAGATGTCGCCGATGGTGCGCGAAGCCATCTGGTCGTAGGGTTTGGTACGCTTGACCCGTTTGACGAAGATGGCGGTGTTTTTGTTGATGAGCGGAAAATTGTGCCACAGCCGCTGGAAATCGACGTACGACAATTCGCCGTCGTGCAGCTTGTACTGGGCTTTCTTGTCCTTAAAGGCTTTGCGCAGGCCCTTTTCGTAGAAGGCCGCGGGTTTGTCGCCCAACAGCAGCGCCAGCGAGTCGGAAAGGGCCTTGACGTTTAGTTCGAAGTTGATTTTTTCCTCCTTTTTGGGGATGATGTGCAGGGCCTCCGAGCGCATGTCGAGGTACACGCGGTACACCGAAATGCCTCCCGCCATCATGTGTCCGTCTTCCGACAGGATGTTGCCCCGCTTGGCGCGAATCGTGTCCGTGTCGCCGAGCGAGTGGCCGCTCATGCTGCGCAGCCGGTCGCCTTCGACAAACTGCAGCTCGACGATTTTGGTCAGGATGCTGAGCATAAACACCGCAATCAGGCCGCACACAATCGTGTAGCGCAGCATGATGTTGGCGTGCGGCAAGTCGCGGTTGCTACGTCTGTCGGCGTAGAAGATGGCGATGGCCAAAATGACCAGCAACCCCACCAATATGTAGAAAACCACTTTCATTTCATTCGGATGTAGGACGGACGTTCGGTCAGGTCGTGGAGCGGAATGTCATATTTCTCCAACGTCTTCTCCAACTCGCTCTTTTTACTGGAGGCGTTCAGCTCGGCCTCGACCTGCAGCGCCACCTGTATCTCGTATTCCAGCTCTTTCGACAATTCGTCGATGCGGGCCAGTTTCTGTTCGCAGTTCATGCGGTTTTCGATAAACAAAAACGACAGGAACACCAGCAAAACCAACAGCCCGAGCTGCCGGGTGGCAAAGTTCTTGACGAAGATGTTGCCGTTGAGCACATCGCGCACTTTGGTCTCCCGCACCTCCTTGAAGTCGGGGCTGGTAAACCATTGTGACATTTTGTTTTGAACCTTACCACTCATAGTTTTTCTGCAATTCGTAATTTGGCGCTTCGCGAACGCGGGTTGTCCTGCATTTCGCTGTCACTGGGGGTGACCAGTTTGCCGACACTCTTGAAAACCGACAGGCTGTGTCCGTAAAAATCCTGTTCCACCTTGCCTTCGAAGTTCCCGGCCTTGATGTAGTTCTTCACCACACGGTCTTCGAGCGAATGGTAGGTGATGACGGCCAGTCTTCCGCCGGGCCGCAACTGCGTGGCAGCCGACTCCAGCATTTTGCGCAGCGCGTTCATCTCGCCGTTGACCTCGATCCGAACCGCCTGAAAGGCCTGTGCCAGAAATTTCTTCTCGTCCTTGCGGCAAAACGGCAGCAGCAGGTCTTTGAAGGCGAATATGCTGTCGAGGCGTTGCTGCTTGCGGGCTTCGACCAGCCGGTGCGCAATGCGGCGCGCCTGAACCAGTTCGCCGTAGAGGTAAAACACGTCGGCCAAGGCCTGCTCGCTATAGTCGTTGAGCACTGTTTCGGCCGTCAGGCGGGCCTGTTGGTTCATCCGCATGTCGAGCGGTCCGTCGTAACGGAACGAAAAGCCGCGGGCCTCGTCGTCGAAGTGGTGTGATGACACCCCCAGGTCTGCCAAAATCCCGTCAACGGGGCCGAACTGGTGGTAGCGCACAAAATTGCTCACGTATTTGAAATTCGACTGTGCGAACAAAAATCTGGGGTCGTCGGGCAGTTGGCCGATCACGTCCCGGTCTTGGTCAAAAGCCAGCAGGCGGGCGGTGCTGTCCATGCGCCGCAAAATCTCGCGCGAGTGGCCGCCGCCTCCGAAAGTCAAGTCGATATAATGTCCACCGGGCTGGAGATTCAAGCCTGTGACACTCTCATCGAGCAATACCGGAATGTGGTAGTCTTGCATACTTGACTGTTTAGGTCCTTTAAGTTTCTGTTTCGTGGGTCGGGCCCGACATCAGGCGTTCGATTTCTTCGGCCAGTTTTTCGGTTTCGACGAAGGTGGCCTCCAGTTTTCCGGCAGGCCAGATTTCGATGGTCGAGTCGCAACCGACAAAACGGACGTCCTTGTCAAATCCGAGGGCGGTCAGATAGCGTTTGGGAATCAGCATGCGTCCGTTATCTTCCAGTTCGATGCGCTCGGCTTCGGCGACGAACTGTCTGAAAATCAGTTCCTCCTCGCGTTTCCAACGGCTCAGGCGGCTTCTAAGCACCTGAATCAGCTCGTTCCAAGTGGCTTCGGGATACAGCACCAGGCTGTCGCTGAACAGGTTCTTGCGCATGACAAACACCCGTTGGTCATCGAGCAGATGGCGGAAGTTGGCCGGGACAAACACCCGCCCTTTCGCATCCATCTTCGCTTCGCTATTTCCGATAAGGGATAACACGCTTCTATTACCTTTTAATTTTGCGGTAAAATTACAGCCTTTTGCGACATTTTACAACTTTTTTAGACACAATTCCCCACAAAAGTTATCAACATCACGCCAAAGGCCTTGATTTATAAGGTGTGAATAAAAATGGAACCGAATAGAGGTGATTTGTAAAATTTACACTAAATTTGTGCCTTGATTATGGATGCAATCACACAAATAGATGTCGAATCCGTCTTGGCTGCGAAAATGAAGCGCCGCCCCTCGCGTTGGATGGTCTGGCTGCTCAAAAAAATCATTCGCCAAGACTGGTACAACGATATTTTGCGCCGCATCGGCCCGTACAAAAATGCGGATTTTATGCGTCGTGCCCTCGAGGAACTTCCGGTCGAGGTCGAAGTGTCGGGGGCCGAATACCTGCCGACGGCCGACCAGCGCTGTCTGTTTGTGTGCAACCATCCGCTGGGTGGCGTCGATGTGTTGGCGGCGGTGGCGACGGTGGCCCCCCATTATCCGACGGCCCTGCTGATTCCGGCCAACGACATCCTGCAGGCGCTTACCCCTATCCGCGACATGCTGATACCCGTCAACAAAACCGGCGGTCAAAGCCGCGATCTGGCCGAAAAAATCAACCAGGCCTTCGAGTCGGATGCTCAGATCATGTTTTTCCCTTCGGGCATGGTCTCGCGCCGCATCCGCGGCATTGTCCAGGACCCCGAATGGAAAAAGGTGTTTGTCGTCAAGGCCCGTGAATACTTCCGCCAAGTGGTGCCTGTCCGGATAGATGCGGTCAATTCGACCTTGTTTTACCTGGTGGCCAAAATCAGGTCGTTTTTGCGCATCAAACTCAACTTGGAGATGATGTTGCTTCCGCGCGAGGTCTATCGCCAGCAAGGCCGCAAGGTCCGGGTCAAAATCGGGAAGCCCATTCCCTTCGACCGTTTCGACGAGAGTAAAACACCGCTGCAATGGGCGCAGGAGGTGCGGAAAATTGTGTACACACTGTAAATGACAACAATATGCAAGAAATTATTCCCCGTGTTGACCGTGCGCTGATCAAGGCCGAACTTACCCCAGAGCGCTTTTTGCGCCACACCAACAAGGGTGGCAACGAAATCTATTGCGGAACCGCGGCGCAAATGCCCAACTGCATGCGCGAGATCGCCCGTTTGCGCGAGATCACCTTCCGCGCGTCGAGCGGAGGTACCGGCAAGGAGATGGACCTCGACGAGTTCGATACCATGGAGAATCCCTACATCCAATTGTTTGTTTGGGATGCGCAAGCCGAAGAAATCCTTGGCGGATACCGCTATATTTTTGGCAATACGGTGGGCTTCCTGCCTGACGGTCAGCCTAATTTGTGCACGGGTGAAATACTTGAATTCTCCGACCGCTTCATCCGCGATTACCTGCCCTATACCGTGGAGCTCGGACGCTCGTTTGTGCAACCTGATTACCAATCCACCAAGATGGGGGCAAAGAGCCTGTTCGCCCTCGACAACCTTTGGGACGGCCTCGGGGCGGTTTTTGTCAATCATCCCCAAATGAAGTATTGTTTCGGAAAAATGACGCTGTATCCCAGTTACAATGGTGCTGCCCGCGATCTGATCTTCGGGTTTTTGGCCAAGCAGTTTCAAGATACGGAGGGGCTGGTCAGTGCGAAGCAGCCTTTCCCCCAAGTGATGACTCCGGGCGAAGCCGAGGCCTTGTTCCCCTTCGAGGATTTCAAGGAAAACTACAAAATCCTCAACCGCGAAGTGCGGGCCCTTGGCGTGAACGTTCCTCCCTTGGTCAATGCCTATATGGGCTTGTCGCCCAAGATGCGCTATTTCGGCTCGGCCGTCTGCCACTCGTTCGGCGAAGTGATCGAATGCGGCATCCTGGTTCCGCTCAACGAGATTTATGAGGAGAAGAAGCAACGCCATATCGATACCTACCTGGAGGAATTGAAAGCGCGCAAGTAAAAATAATCGTCAGGAAGTCTTGAGTTTCAAAGGAATTTTATACCTTTGCGGCGAATTGGAGTGATCAAACTAAAAAACAGTTATAAATCAATAAACAAATCAAGAATGAAAAAGTTAGTAGTTTTGGCTGCCTTGATGGTGGCCGGTTTTGTGGCTGCAGTTGCACAACCCCGTGCTATCGGTGGACGTTTGGGCTATGGTGTGGAATTTTCGTATGAGCACGGCCTTGGCGACAACATGTTGTCGATCGACGCTGGTTTGAACGGTTTCACCGGTGTTCAAGCCGCTGTTACTTATGATTGGATTTTCAACATCTCGTCGTGGGAACACAAAGGTGAATGGAATTGGTATGTAGGTGTCGGTGGCGCCGCAGGTTTCGGCTGGAGCCTGTATCGCGACTATTATTATGATTATGATGGCTATGGCTATGTGGCCAAATACGGCTACAACCGTATTGGTTTCGGTGTTGCCGGCCGTATCGGTGTGGAGTACAACTTCTGGTTCCCGCTGCAGTTGTCGGTTGACTGGCGTCCGGTAATCGGTCCGCAAATCCTTTTGGGTGCCGATCCTGATGTAATCAACCCGGTTCGTTTCTATGACGACGGCATGTACTCGGTTTGCTTGGGCGTACGCTACAAATTCTAAATGTTGAACCCATTTGCGACCCATGTGCCGGCCGGCGCGTGGGTCGTATTTTTTTAACTCATTGCACATGAAACACTGGCTGTTCGTACCTCTTCTGTTTTGCAGTTTGGCCGTGTTTGCCCAACCTCGCGCCATCGGCGCCCGTTTGGGCGATGGGGTCGGATTTTCCTACCAACACACGGTAGAACGGGGCAATGTAATCGACTTGGATGTTGATTTCCCGGCTTTTTACAATGGTGCCGAAGTGGTCTTTACCTACGACTGGGTATTCCCGCTGACTTCGTGGCAATACAAGGGTTCGTGGAATTTCTTGGCAGGTGTCGGTTTTGGCGCCGGTGTCAATTGGTTGCACCACGGGTATTATATCGGTCTGAGCGAGGTGGGCGACCGTGCCTACGATACGCATACCGGATATGGTTCTCCCTCAGAATTCTCGGGAACCTTGGGGGTCGCGGGCCGTTTCTGTTTCGAGTACAACTTTGAGATCCCCTTGTAATTGTCGGTCGATTGGCGTCCGTACATCGGCCCTGCCGTCGGCGAAAAGGAGTCCGGCCAACCCTGGTCGGCCTTCAACTACGGAGGTTTGTTCGAGGGCTCACTCTGCCTCGGCATCCGTTATCGTTTTGACTAAAGCTTTTTTTGATTGGCCTTTCGGTTCAGGGCGCGCAGCAGCTGCCGATTGGTCTTGCCCAGCCCCGGGTGGAGTTCGTCGGGGGCGATGTCGCACAGCGGTTTGAGCACGAATTGCCGTTCGTGCAGACGCGGATGGGGTAGTACCAGCCCGCAATAACGGTAAACCCGTTGGTCGTAGTACAGGATGTCGATATCGATGGTGCGGTCGTGATAGACCCCGTTGCGGCTTTTTTGGCTACGCCCCAACCGGCGTTCGATGTCTTCGGTGGCGCGACGCAGAAACTGGGGGTTCAGCACCGTTTCTATCCGCACGACCATGTTCAAAAAATTGTTCGTCGATTCAAACCCTTCGGGCGCTGTTTCGTACTGCTTTGAGCGGGCCGTGATGGGGCCGACATTCCTTCTCAGCAGGTCTTCGGCCTGTTGCAGCAGGCTGGCTCTGTCGCCGAGGTTGCTGCCAAGTCCCAAATAAACGGTGTGCAGCATGCCTTATGCCTGTTGGCTGCGGTTAGCGGCGCGTTTGCGCTCGAGTTCGTCGAGGATGATCTTGCGCAGGCGCATGGCGTGCGGCGTCACTTCCACATATTCGTCCTCTTTGATGTATTCCAAGGCTTCTTCGAGGCTCAACACAATGGGCGGAGCCAGTTTGACCTTGTCATCGGAACCGGACGCACGCATGTTGGTCAGTTTCTTCGATTTGGTGACGTTGACCACCAGGTCGCCTTCCTTGCAGTGTTCGCCCACCACTTGACCGGCATAAACTTCTTCTTGCGGATAGATGAAGAATTTGCCGCGGTCTTGCAGTTTGTCGAGGGCGTAGGCAAAGGCCGTACCGCTTTCCATGGCAATGATGGAGCCGTTGGTCCGGCGTTCGATTTCGCCTTTGAACGGGGCGTATTTGATGAAGCGGTGGGCCATGACGGCCTCGCCGGTGGTGGCGGTCAGGATGTTTGTGCGCAAGCCGATGATGCCGCGCGACGGAATCTCAAACTCGAGGTGGATGCGGTCGTTTTTGGCGGTCATGTTGAGCATCTCGCCCTTGCGGTTCGACACCATTTCGATGACCTTGCCCGAAAACTCTTCGGGAACGTTGACTGTCAGCTGTTCGATCGGCTCGCATTTTTGTCCGTCAATTTCCTTGATGATGACCTGCGGCTGGCCGACTTGCAGTTCGTAGCCTTCGCGGCGCATGGTTTCGATGAGGACCGACAAGTGCAGTACGCCGCGGCCGTAAACGTGCCATACATCACTGTGCTCTTCTTTGACCACGCGTAGGGCCAGGTTCTTGTCCAATTCCTTTACCAGACGCTCGTGGATGTGGCGCGAGGTCACGTATTTGCCGTCTTTGCCGAAGAAAGGCGAGTTGTTGATGGTGAACACCATGCTCATGGTCGGCTCGTCGATGGCAATCGGCGGAAGCGGTTCGGGATTCTCCACATCGCAGATGCTGTCGCCGATATCGAATTTATCGACACCGATGAGGGCGCAGATTTCGCCCGATTCCACTTGCGACACTTTGGCGCGTCCGAATCCGTCGAACACCTGCAATTCCTTGATGCGGCATTTGACGCGGCTGCCGTCGCGCTTGACCAGCATGACGTCGGTATTCTCTTTGAGGGTGCCGCGGTGTACGCGGCCGATGGCGATGCGGCCCACATACGACGAGTAGTCGAGCGAGGTGATGAGCATCTGTACCGTTCCTTCCAAGCGGGTCGGGGCCGGAATGTATTTGACGATGGCGTCGAGCAGCGGCAGGATGTTGTCGGTTTGCTGGTGCCAGTCTTCCGACATCCAGTTCTGTTTGGCTGAGCCGTAAAGCGTCGGAAAGTCGAGCTGCTCTTCGGTGGCGTCGAGGTTGCACATCAGGTCGAACACGGCCTCCTGCACCTCGTCGGGGCGGCAGTTGGGCTTGTCCACCTTGTTGATTACCACAATGGGCTTCAGTCCGATTTCGATGGCCTTCTGCAAGACGAAACGGGTTTGCGGCATCGGGCCTTCGAAGGCATCGACCAGCAGCAGCACGCCGTCGGCCATGTTCAACACACGCTCCACCTCGCCGCCGAAATCGGAGTGCCCCGGGGTGTCGATGATGTTGATTTTGGTGCCTTTGTAATTGATGGACACGTTTTTCGAAACAATCGTGATGCCACGCTCGCGTTCGAGGTCGTTGTTGTCGAGAATCAGCTCACCGGCCTTTTCGTGTTCTTTGAAGAGCGAGCCGGCAATCAGCATTTTATCAACTAACGTGGTTTTTCCGTGGTCAACGTGCGCAATGATGGCGATGTTTCGAATGTCTTGCATGAGTCTCTGTTTTTGCGGGTGCAAAGGTAGTAAACATCAGCCAAAAACGAAAGAAAAAGCACCGACTTTTCGTGCAAAAGTTTTGCCGAAGTGCTTAAATGTCAAGATGGGAGGCCTGAACGGAGCGTTGCAGGAAGACCGATGCCGAGCGGGCAAACTTGTCCGACTGCTCGGTGGTGTAGTAGGCGCAGCGGCCGTTTTGCCCCAAGTTTTGGGCGATTTCCTGATGGCGTTGCAGGTAGTCTTGCAGACTGTGGGCCACGAGCGGGCCCTGGTTGACAATTTGGATGTGTCCGGGCAGGTAGCGGCGGATTTTGTCGTAGAGCAGGGGGTAGTGGGTGCAGGCCAGCACGACCAGGTCGATGTCGGGGTCCTTTTGCAGCAGGGCGTCGATGTATTGCCGCACAAAATAGTCGGCTCCGTCGCTGGCGGCCTCACCGTTTTCGACCAGCGGCACCCACATGGGGCAGGCTTGGCCGGTCAGCACAATGTCGGGGAAGAGCTTGCGGGTTTCCATGCCGTACGAACCCGAACTGATGGTGCCTTCGGTGCCGAGCAGGCCGACGTGGCGGGTCTTGGTCAGGCTGCCGATCATTTCGGTGGTGGGGCGGATGATGCCCAGCACACGCTTGTCGCTGCCGAGCGCCGGCAAATCGTGCTGCTGGATGGTGCGCAGGGCCTTGGCCGAAGCCGTATTGCAGGCCAGAATCACCAGTTGGCACTGCATTTCAAAGAGTTTGAGCACCGCCTGTCGGGTGAACTGATACACCACTTCGAACGAGCGGTTGCCATACGGAGTCCGGGCATTGTCTCCCAAATACACATAGTCGTATTGCGGAAGCAATGCCCGGATTTCTTGTAAAATAGTCAGGCCCCCATAGCCCGAATCAAATACGCCGATGACTTGTTTGGAGGCCATTGTGGTTCGATGTTATTTCAGATTGAGCGCTTTTTTGACCAGAGGCAGCACGTTGATGGCCTTCGGCGAAATGTACGGAAGGATGTCGGCCGTGTTGTCGATGATGTACAGGAAACCGTTTTCGTCGCCCACTTGTTTCAGGGCCACTTGCAGCTTGTCCAAAATCGGAGCCATCAGTTCCTGTTGTTTCTTTTCGAGGGTCTGTTGGGCGTTTTGGCTAAACTCCTGCAGGCTTTGTTGCAAACGCATCAATTCCGATTCCTTGTATTTCAGGATGTTTTCGTCGGCATCGGGTTGGGCCTGATAGTCTTGGTATTCCTGATATTTGCGTTGCATTTCTTCCTGCAACGCCTTGCCTTGCTGGCTGTATTTGAGGTTCATGTCTTCGAGTTGTTTCATGGCAGCCTCCGCTTCGGGCATCAGGCTGATTACCTCCTGACGGTTGATGTAACCGATTTTCAGATCTTGGGCCATCAAGCTCAAGGGCAGAACCAGGGCGATGGCGAGTAAAAGTTTTTTCATTGGTGTGGTGTTAAGAGATTTCTAAATTTGAAGATTTATTTGGCGTAGCCCATTTTGATGAGCACTTCGTCGCTGATGTCGATGGCGGGGTTGGCAAAGATGATGTTGGTGCCCGAAGCGCGGTCGAGAACCAGTTGGTAGCCTTTGCTCTCGCACAAGTCTTTGACGGCATTGTACACCTCTTCCTGAATCGGGCGCATCAGGCTTTCGCGTTTTTTGAACAACTCGCCGTTGCTGCCGAAGTAGGTGCGTTTCAACTCTTTGGCTTCGGTTTCCTTGGCCAAAATCTCACGTTCGCGCTCTTTTTTCTGCTCATCCGACAAGAAGACCATTTCGGCCTGATAGTTTTTGTACAGGACGTTGGCCTCTTCGTTGAGGGCATCGATTTCTTTCTGCCATTTCTTGGCGCTTTGTTCCAATTGTTGCGAGGCCGATTCGAAAGCGGGGATATTTTTCAGGATGTACTCCATATCCACCAGGGCGAACTTTTGTGCATGGCCGACCATGATGGCGGCGACGAGGGTGCACAATAAAACGGATATTCTTTTCATCTTATCTTTAGTTTTGGTTAAACACTCCTTACTGACGCAAAGATACGCAAAAGGTTTAAGAAACTGTCCAATTTGTTTTCATGATTTATCAAAACTCCTGCCCGATGACAAAGTGGAACTGGCTGCCGCTGCGCGAACCGTTGACTTCGTCGAATCCGTAGGCCCAATCGACACCGAGCAGACCGAACATCGGCAT
>JAGCZK010000145.1 GCA_017960065.1 Paludibacteraceae bacterium | reverse complement strand
GGCCGCCGGCAGCCCGCACCGTTGCAGAATGTCCGAAACGATCTGCGGGTCGGGCTTGGTCGGAACACCTTCGCGCTGGCCCAACACGACCTCAAACAGGTCCTCGCCCCAGTAGTGGCGAATCAGTTCTTCGGTTCCCTGTTGGAACTTGTTGGAAGCCACCGCCAGGCGCACCCCGCTCTTTTGCAAGGCGGCCAGCAGCGCGTCAATTCCCTTGTACGGACGGGTGAGGTCGGTTTTGTGAGCGATGTAATAGGCTTTGAACTCCGTCAGCAGACGGTCGGTTTCCTCTTCGGTCGGCGTGTGGGGCGACAACGCGCGTTCGATGAGTTTGCGGATGCCCCGGCCCACAAAGTGCCGGTAAGCTTCAATCGGGTGGGTAGGGTAGCCGTGAGCGGCCAGCACCTGGTTGCCGGCGGTGCCCAGGTCGGCGATGGTGTCGAGCAGCGTGCCGTCGAGATCGAAGATGACGAGTTTTTTCATGTTGCCGTTGCCGGGGTTGGTTCAATTTTTCTCTTACAATGGTTGCGAAAACTCGCACAAGTATTCTTTTGGAGTTAAAACTGGAATTGAACTGTAGATGAAGTCTTTCTTGTTGTTTGTGACGATACAATCGCATTTGTTTTCCATTGCGCAATAATATTGCAACGCATCCTCAAAATCATTGGCTCGCAATGCAATGGCTTGTTCCACTGCTTTTGTGGAAAGCGATTCCACCTGAAGCTTTTGGCTCATTCTTTCCAATTGGTCGTACAACGTCTCTTTGCCCAGCGCCTTCCTCATGATGTATGCCATGTTTGCCATGGTAAGTGCTGATATGTGGAAGGATAATGTGCTTGAAGACATGTCCAGCAATTTGACGGCGTCGAACCATCCTTTGCGTTTCAGAATAATGTCGAGGAGGACGTTTGTGTCAATAAATACGGTCTTCATTTTTCCAGCAAATAAACCAATCGTTCGTCGTTTTTGATATCAATTCCATCCAATGATACGATTCCAGCGAAATCGGCCCAGCTCCCATCGGAAGAAAACTTTATTTTCCCGATTTTCCCTTTTTTGACCACAGGCGATGGCCGCCCGTATGCAACGGCTGGCTCTGCGGCGATGAAACTGCCCTCGTCCAATCTGGCTTTCAGTGAAAAGGGAATTCCCCGGGTGTTGACTACCTGGGTTAAAAACAGCCGGATTGCAGAGGCCATGTCTATCCCGATTGAGGCGAACACTTGTTCGGCGTTCGTTTTCAATTGTTCATCTACGCGTGTTTGGATTACTGTTGTCTTCATAATGTGTGTTATTGTATTGCAAATGTAATGCAAATAAATGACATTGTCAAAACAAATAACGAAAAATACGAAAATCCTTGTTCTTGCCGTTTGCATCTTCTGAAAAATAATTTTATCTTTGCCGCCGTCTAATCCACAAACAATCGAAACTCATCCCCGTTATGAAAACAAAATTCATTTTAGCCTTGATGCCGGGCCTGCTGCTGGCGCTGGCCGCCTGTGAGGAAACTGAGACGTTGGAGCCGTTCGTTGAAGACAATTTTGCGGATGGTAAAGAGCAGAGTGATACATCTGTGGCGGAAAGTGGCGCTATTGACGGTCGTGGTTATGTTGATCTCGGCCTTTCGTCGGGCACATTATGGGCTACTTGCAATGTAGGTGCCGAATCGCCTGAGGAATACGGTGACTACTTCGCTTGGGGTGAAACAAGTCCGAAATTGGATTATAGTTGGGAAACTTACAAGTATGGCGATGATGACGAACAACTGACCAAGTATTGCACCAAGAACAGCTATGGAAAGGATGGGTTTGTAGATGACAAAGCAATGCTTGATGCAGACGATGATGCTGCCACAGTCAATTGGGGCTATGATTGGCGCATGCCGACTGTTGACGAAATTGAGGAGTTGTATTCGGAATGCTCAAGCACATGGACTTCACAGAATGGGAAGATCGGCCGCTTGTTCACCGGCCCAAACGGTAATACATTGTTCCTGCCTGCTGCCGGCTACTTTGTTAAGACGTCACTTTCTAACGTGGGTTATGGTGGCAGCTGTTGGTCGAGCATGTTGGCTGTCGGTGGCCCCTGGAGTGCCTATTACTACTACTGGGATTCAACCGAAAAGACAGTAATACGCAACTCCCGTGTATGTGGAAGACCGGTACGCCCTGTTGTCGCTACGTTCAATCCCAGTCCGGCTTATTTGATGCTGGATATTTCAGAACGGACCTTTTGGGGCTCGGGAGGCAGCTTTTCAGTGCAGGTTGTGGCAAACAAGGAGTGGACGGTGACGTGCGATCAGCCATGGGTTGCTCTCTCTGTTGCAAGTGGCTCGGGGCCAGGTTCGTTTTCGGTGCAGGTTGCGGCCAATGAATCAGGTTCAGCTGACCATGCTGTGATCGCGGTAACTACCGTCACAGGCAATGCAACTAAGACGGTATCCGTTAGTCGTGCAGCCAATAGACTTCCAAACGGGACTCTGTCAAATCACGATTATGTGGACCTTGGTCTTCCTTCCGGCACGCTTTGGGCCACTTGCAACGTGGGTGCTGAAAAGCCGGAGGAGTATGGCGATTACTTCGCTTGGGGCGAAACAAGTCCAAAAGACAGCTATACGCAGAATAATTTGAGGTATTACGATGTCAACACGTCTTCGTTTACCAAGTACAACGACGAAGATGAAGGCGTCATTCTTGATGCCGATGACGATGCCGCCACGGTCAATTGGGGCAATTACTGGCGTATGCCGACCGCGGCTGAAATTCAGGAATTGGCTGAAAACTGTACGGTTCAGGGAATTGTGTCGGATGACGTGAAAGGATGTGTGTTTACAGGACCCAATGGTAATTCCATTTTTATTCCTTTTGCGGGTTTCAGGTATGGGGCCGAACTCTATGAGGATGGAGATGGTGGTGCTGTTTGGTCGTGTTCACTTAATGAGGATGGAGAAGCTTTGCCTCTGTCTTTTTCGATTTTGGAAGAACTCTTTTATGGAGAAGGCGATCATCGTTATTACGGCTATTCAGTCCGTCCGGTGGTGAAGCGTCCGTGAATTTTTTACGGGTATTGCTTGCTATTCTGATTCTGAAACACTATCTTTGCCTTTGAAAGAGGGGCTGAACGTAGGGTCGGAAAGGGCACCGACCTCTTCCGGATTTTCGGAAGGCAGTATGAGGAGTTGCCCGTCCTCACGTTCAGCTTGCCTTTTCAATCTCTCCAATCCTCTATCATCGATAAAGTGCCAATGGACAACCTCAACGTTGTCCTTCTTGAGGTTTACTTCAATCAAGACAATCCGGTTGTTTTCGTTTTTGTTTTTGTTTTTGGTGTTTATCAGTACCCAGTTGTAAGGCTTCCTTGTTTTTTGCGTCTGTCCAAACAAAGAGGGATGGTAGAGTGCGTCACTCAATATTTTCCGGCCTTGCGCTGGAGTCAATTCCGCATGTCCCGTTTTGTTTTTGAGGAATATGTTTCTCTTGATGATGACAGGCTTGCCTATGGCACCGATTGCATCGGTGATATGTTTTCCGATGTTTGTTATGCAAACGCTGCGTGTCGGATTTGTAAAGTCTTCGTCTGTCAGCTCGTCGATGTCGTTGATTATGTCAAATTTCAACGAACCGTCTTCGTTCAGCGGGTTCCCTTGCCGGTCAAATAGTTTGTTGGAGTAATGGAAGTTCATTGTTTCTTCGTTTGTCGCATTAAAAATCAAGATGATGGGGTTTCGTGTGCAAAGATACAAAATAATTTTCTATCTTTGCGGTGCGTGAACTGCAAAGCTGAATCACAAAAAAATCAAACATATGGCAAAGAAAAAAACAGGTTACAACTGGAAGTTCTCCAAAATCGGAGGCGTAACCCGAGTGAATATTGAAAGCGGTGCCGACATCGCCCATCTGGGCGAGCTCGACCAAAAGTTGTGGACCGTGCTGAGCTGCCCTGTAAAGGGATTGGAGCTGGACGAAACCACGCTGGCCATGATGGATACCGACCATGACGGCAAAATCCGTGTCAACGAAGTGGTGGAACATGCCCAATGGCTGTGCTCGGTGCTGAAAAATCCCGATGTCCTGCTGCGTCAAAGCGGCGAGTTGTCGCTGGCCGAAATCAACGAGGCCTCCGAGGCCGGAGCCAAGATCCTCCAATCGGCCCGTCAGATTTTGAAGAACCTCGGCATTGAGGGCGACCGCATTTCGATTGCCAATACCTCCGACAGCCTGGCCATCTTCGCCAAAACCCGCTTCAACGGCGACGGCGTGATTACCGAAGCCTCGACCGACGACGAAGCCCTCAAGGCCGCCATCAAGGCGTGCATCGACACCATCGGTTCGACTCCCGACCGCAGCGGCGAGGCCGGCATCAACGCCGACCAGATCGAAGCCTTCTATACGGCCCTCAACGACTATGCCGCCTGGAATCAGGCCGCCCAAGAACCCGGCGTGCTGGCCTTCGGCGGCGACACCGATGCCGCCCTTTCCGCCGTTAAGGCGCTCCAAACCAAAGTCGCCGACTTCTTTATGCGCTGCAAACTGGCCGCCTTCGACGCCTCTTCGGCCTCGTCGCTCGACATGTCGGCTGCACGCATCGAAGCCATCTCGGCCGAAGATTTGACCGCCTGCGGCGACCAAATCGCCGCGTGCCCCCTGGCCCGCGTCAACGCCGAAGGCTTACTTCCCATCGACGGTACGGGCATCAACCCCGCTTGGCAAGGCGTGTTCGGCCAACTGCGCAGCCTGGTGTTCGCCAAGGAATTCGGCAAAAAGAAAACCATCGGCGAGGCCGACTGGAACGCTTTGGTGGCCAAGTTTGCCGCCTACGAGGCTTGGAAGGCCGCCAAGAAAGGCGATAGCGTGGAAGCCCTCGGCCTCGAAACGGTGCAAGCGCTGGTCAAAGCCGACGCCAAGGCCGCTTTGCTCGAGCTGGTGGCCCAAGACCAGGCCCTCGAAGCCGAAGCCGCCGAAATCCAGTCGGTGGACAAACTCCTGCACCTGAGCCGCGACTTCTATGCCTTGCTCAAGAACTTCGTCACCCTGTCCGACTTCTATTGCCCCGACGCCCTGGCCGACTTCCAGGCCGGTACCCTGTATATCGACCAACGCAGCTGCGACTTGTGTCTTAAGGTGAGCGACATGGGCAAACACAACGCCATGGCGCACCTCAGCGGCATGTACCTGCTGTATTGCGACTGCCACTCGAAGGTGAAAAACCAGACCATGACCATTGTGGCCGTGATGACCAACGGCGACGTCAACGACCTGATGGTCGGCAAAAACGCCATCTTCTACGACCGCGACGGCCTCGACTGGGACGCCACTGTGGTGAAGATTGTCGAAAACCCCATCAGCATCCGTCAGGCCTTTTGGTCGCCCTACCGCAAGATGGCCCGTTTCGTCGAAGACCAGGTCAACAAGTTCGCCGCTTCGCGCGACGAAAAAGTGACGGCCGACGCCACCGGCAAAATCGGCGATGCCGGTACCAAACTGACGACCGAAGCCGAAGCCGCCGACATCAACCTCAAAAACTCGCAGGCCCAGGCCTTCGACATCGCCAAATTCGCCGGTATTTTTGCCGCCATCGGCATGGCCGTGGGCATGATCGGTTCGGCTTTGGTAGCCTGTGCCAAAGGCTTCATGGGACTCACCTGGTGGCAGATGCCGCTCGTGATTCTCGGCCTGATGCTGCTCATTTCGGGCCCGTCCATGATCATGGCCTGGCTCAAGTTGCGCAAACGCAGCGTGTCGCCCCTGCTCAACGCCAACGGCTGGGCCGTCAACGCACAGACCATCGTCAATATCCGGTTTGGTGCCACGCTGACCAAAATCGCCCAATTCCCGAAGGTGGCCGCAAAAGACCCCTTTGCCGAAAAAGGCATCCCGGCCTGGCGCAAAATCCTCTATCTGTTGATTGTGCTGGGAGGCATCTTTGCCGCCCTCTACTTTACCGGAAAGCTCGACTGCATCGGCCTGCCGTATCCGAAACCTGCGGCCGAAGCCGTTGAGGAAGTCGTGGTTGAGGAAACTCCCGCTGCCGAGGAAGCCCCCGTTGCCGAAGAGGCCCCTGCAGCCGAAGAAGCGGCCGAAACTCCTGCCGCCGAATAAACAGGCGCTTGCCCCATACAATCAGAAACCCCGTCAAACAGACGGGGTTTCGCTTTTTTGGTGCAGATGCCACGAATTGATCAGGTTGTGCCAGATGCTGTAGAACCCGCCAGCTACGGCCGTGACCGGATGCAGAAACGTGTAGGCCATCCAGATGATGAACACCGTGTTCTTTTGGCCGAGGGCCTGACCGGCACTGATGGTGTCGTGGTATTTGCGGCCGATGAGGCGGCCGATGCCGAATTGCAGCAGGCAGGTCGTCAGCGTGACCGCCGCAATGCCCAACAGGCAGCCCGGCCCGATGTGGCTGTGCATCAGCGCCCGCGTCGTGACCGCCATGGCCAGCGCCAATGCCACGATCCACAGGTAGAAGGCCAAGTCTTTGATTTTGAGAAGGTATTGGAGCAGCCCGGGGCACCACAGACGGACGGCCCAGGCCAGCAAAAACGGCAGTACCAGCAGCGGGAAGACCTTGGCGGCAATCAGGCCGAAGGCCTGCCCGAAGTTCAGTCCGGCGGTGGGGTTGATCAGCGGAATAAAGGCCGAAATGAGCAGGGCCGCCACGAGGTTGATGGCCATGGTGTAGGCCACTACGGTTTTGAGGTCGCCGCCCAATCGGTCGGTGATGATGGCGGCTGCCGTGGCGGTGGGGCAGATCAGGCAGGCCATGGCGCACTCGAGCCAGATCAGCGGGCTGTCTTGCGGCGCCAGCCACACAATGGCGAGGGCGGGGAGAACGAAGCCGGCCGCCTGCAGGGCCAGGTGCGGCCAGGTCCAGCGTGCGGGGCGCACTTCCTTCGGGTTGATTTTGCAGAAGGAAAGAAACAGCATGCAAAAAATCAGGGCGGGTTGCACCACGCCGATGGTCTGTCGCGTCAGAATGCGCCAGTGCGGCGCAACCGGCAGCGCGTGAAAGGCAAAATAGGCGCTGATGCCCAGCAGCATGGTCAGAGGCAGGGCCCAATCCTTGATGAAGCGGAGACAGCGTGCGACGGGTGCGGACATACAGCAAACAATTTATTCGGTATCGGCGGCAAAATTACAAAAAATCCCTTATTTTTGTGTTCGCTATCGATGCAATTCTGATGTCCGAAATTTCTGCGAAATACGCTTTGGTGACGGTACCGTTGGCGCTCAACGGCTACACCTACCGTATTCCAGCCGGCATGCCGGCTGGAGCGGGCAGTCTGGTGCGCGTGTCGCTCGGAAAGACCCGCTACTACAACGGTGTGATTACCTCCGTTTCGGACCAGGCGCCCCAGGGAGGTTTCGCCATCAAAGACATCGCCGAACTGCTGGTGCCCGGCTTGGTCAGCCCCCAACAGCTCGAACTCTGGCGTTGGGTGTCCTTCTATTACCATTGCAGTATGGGCGAGGTGCTCAAGGCGGCTTTGCCTTCGTGCCTGCTGGCGAACACCTATCACGGGCTGGCCGACACCTGGTACGATTTGGGCCAAGGCGACGGCGCGCGCCTGTCGGCGCCTGCGCAGGCTGTGCTCGGTGAACTCTCGGCGCTGCATCCGCAGCGCCGCTCCGACCTGCTCCTTCACGCCGGGGTGTCGTCGCTGCAAACCCTGCTCAAACACGGCTACATCACCGAGCTCAGCCTTCAGCGCAGCCGCTTTGAAAAGCGGCCGCCGTCGCAGGGCCACATCCGCCTTACCGAGGCCCAGGAAACCGCATGCGCCGAAATCCGCCAAGGCTTTACACAGCCCAAACCGGTGCTGCTGCACGGAGTGGCGTCGAGCGGCAAGACCGAAATCTACATGCAGCTGGTAAGCGAATGCGTCGCCCAAGGCAAAAAGGCCCTGGTGCTGGTGCCCGAAATCGCGCTGACCACCCAGCTGGCCCAGCGTTTCGAAGCCCTGTTCGGCGACAGCTTCATCGCCTATCACTCCAAACTCTCCGAAGAAGAACGCTCCGAAATTTATCAGGACCTGGCCTGCGGCTCGCGTTTCAAGGTTGTTTTGGGCGTGCGCTCGGCTCTCTTCTTGCCGTGGAAAGACTTGGGGCTGCTCGTGGTCGATGAGGAGCAGGAATCCTCGTACAAGTAATACGAACCGGCGCCGCGGTACCACGCGCGCCACGCCGCCCTGATGCTGGCGCAGTCGCTCAAAGCCCCGATTCTGCTGGGCTCGGCCACGCCGTCGGTCGAATCGTACTGGCTGGCCCGAAACGGCCGCTATGTGCTGGTCACGCTGTCGCAGCGCTACGGCTCGGCCCCCAATCCCGAAATGGTGGTGGTCGATCGCGAAGCGTCGTTCAAAAAGAATCTGATGACCGGCATGTTTTCGTGGGACTTGCTGCAGGCCATTCGCGAAACCGAAGCCAAAGGCGGTCAGATTCTGTTGTTCCAAAACCGCCGCGGTTTCTCGTCGTCGGTGGTGTGCCCGACTTGCGGTTGGACGCCGACCTGCCCCAATTGCGGCATCAGCCTCAACCGCCACCGCAACGGCTCGGTGCTGAGCTGCCACTATTGCGGCCACCACGAACCCGAACCCCGGCAGTGCCCCAAGTGCGGCACCACCGACTTGAAGGACAAGGGCTACGGCACCGAACGGGTGGTGGAGGAATTCCAACAACAGTTTCCGCAGTTGAGCGTCGAACGCCTCGATGTCGATTCCACCTCGCGCAAAGACGCCTATACCGAAATTCTGCAACGCTTTGCCAGCGGCCAGACACGGGTGCTGGTCGGTACGCAGATGATTGCCAAGGGATTGGATTTTGCCGGAGTGGCGCTCGTCGGCGTCATCAATGCCGACAACCTGCTCACGATGCCTGATTTTCGGGCGGCCGAGCGTGCCTTCCAGCTTTTGGTGCAGGTGGCCGGCCGGGCGGGCCGCCGCCTCGAGCGGGGCAAGGTGGTTTTGCAGGCGTCGTCGGTCGATGCCGAGGTGTTGGAGGCCGTCCGGAATTACGATTACGCGCGTTTCTTCGAGCGTCAGATTCAGGAGCGGCGCGACTTCCGTTATCCGCCTTTTGTGCGCATCGTCCGCCTCGAGTTGCGGCACCGCGATGCCGCCGACCTCGAACGCATGGCCGTGCATATCGCG
>JAGCZK010000017.1 GCA_017960065.1 Paludibacteraceae bacterium | reverse complement strand
GCCAGATCCTTGAAGGCCAGTGTCGGGCCATGGAACAGCTCGAGCGAGTAGATGTTGTCGGTCACTTTGACCAGCGGAACGTCAAAATTGAGCGTGTCATACACGATGGCTTTCAGCTCGTCGCGCTCCACGTCCTCGCCGAAAAAGGCGTCGGCCACGGTGTAGGCGATTTCCTGAAAACTGAGTTTGTTGATGTCTTCGAAGAACTTTTTGGGCAACTGCTTGATCTTGTCAGGCATGAACAGGCCCTTGTCGTCGGCCAAGCCTTTGACGACGGCTTCTTCGAGGCTGACCCGGCTGACCTGGCGGTTGGTGCTGTAATATTTCATAATGTTTTGCGTTTAATCGGATTAGGGAATGAGCAAGTGCATGAATTGGTCGCCTTGCACGGTGCCGTAGGCGCCTTCGGCGGCCGAATGTTCGTCAAATTGCTGCACGGCGTCGGCTTCGTTGCCCGGTTTGTAAATCACAAACGGCACGGGCTTGTTGGTGTGCGTGCGCAGGGCGCAGGGCGTCGGATGGTCGGGCAGTACGGCGATGGCCACCGGTTCGTCCCAATCCGACACTTCTTCGAAAATGGGGCCGATAATGCGGCTGTCGAGCGACTCGATGGTTTGGACCTTGAGCTCCACGTCGCCTTCGTGGCCGGCTTCGTCGCTGGCCTCCACATGCAGGAACACAAAGTCTTGGTGGCGCAGGGCCTCGATGGCGGCCTGGGCCTTGCCTTCGTAATTGGTGTTGTACAGGCCGGTCGCGCCTTCCACCTCAATCGATTCGAGGCCGGCATAGATGCCGATGCCCTTGATCAGATCGACGGCCGAAATGACGCTGCCGCTCGCGAGCCCGGTCTTTTGGAGCAGGCTGCCCATGGCGGGTTTGTAGCCCGGCGACCACGGCCAGATGCTGTTGGCGGGGTCTTTGCCTTCGCGGATGCGGCGGAGGTTGACCGGGTGGTCTTTGAGCAATTCTTGCGACTTGAGTATCAGTTGGTTGATGGCGTCGGCCGTGGCTTGTGCCTCGGGGCACTCGGCTTGTACCATGACGTCGGCAAAGGGCGTGCCCGGCACGTCGTGGGGCGGGGTGCAGCGCAAACGCTTGTCGCCTCCCTTCATCACCAGCAGGTGACGGTACGAAATGCCGTTGTGGAAGGTGAAGGTGGCGTCGCCCAACTTTTCCTGCAGGAATTCGATCAGTTCCTTGGCCTCTTCGTTGGAGATGTGGCCGGCGGAGTGGTTTTTGATTTTGCCGTCGGCGATGCAGATCAGGTTGCAGCGCATGGCCATTTCGCCCGGTTGCAGCTGGACGCCGATGCTGGCGGCTTCGAGCGAGCCGCGGCCTTCGAACTCCTTGTGCACGTCGTAGCCCAGCACGGTCATGTTGGCGATTTCGCTGCCAGGATGGAAGCCTTGCGGTACGGTCGAAAACAGGCCGTTGCGGCCCATGGCGGCCAGCATGTCCATGTAGGGCTTTTCGGCCGCTTCGAGCGGCGTGCGTCCGTTCAACTGTTCAATGGGTTCGTCGGCCATTCCGTCGCCGAGTATAATGATGTATTTCATGTCAAATTTAATGTTTGAAGTATCGGGGCAATGCCTGAATCAGGATTTGTTTGGTTTCTTCGAGGCCGAGCTGGCTTTCGCCGCCCGAGGCGTTTTTGTGTCCGCCGCCGTTGAACAGCTCCGCCGCAATCCGGTTGCAGGGGATGTCGCCCACCGAGCGCAGCGAAATTTTGATGCTGTCGTTGTGCTCGCGCATGAAGACCGAAAAGCGGATGCCGCTGATCGACAGGGGCAGGTTGACGAAGCCCTCAATGTCGCCCGGCTGGTAGTTGAAGCGGCGCAACTCTTCGGCGCTCATGGCCGTGACCGCCGTCTGGTATTCGGGCAGCACTTCCATCTTTTGCGACAGGAAATAGCCCATCAGGCGCATGCGCTGCTCGCTGTACGTGTTGAACAGCTGGCGGTAGAGCAGGTCCTTGTCCACGCCCTTGCCCAGCAGTTCGCCCATGATGGTGTAGAGCTTGGGGCTGTTGGAGTTGTAGGCCAGGCCGCCCGTGTCGGTCAGAATGCCGGCGCAGATGCAGTGGGCCGATTCCAACGTCATTTCCGAAAAATAGCCCATGCGGCAGATGAGTCGGAAAATCAGCTCGGAGGTGGAACAGAGCTCCGGGTGCGAAATGCAGACGTCGGCGAAGTTGTCGGGGTCGGTGTGGTGGTCGATCAGAATTTTGCGGGCCCCCGATTGCGTAACCAGCTGTGCCAACGCTCCGGTGCGCGAGGGGGTGTTGAAGTCGAGGCAGAACAGCAACTGTGCCTCCGCCACCAATTTTTCGGCCCGCTCGGGGTCTTCGCTGTGCACGGCGATTTCCGATACCGAAGGCAGGCCCTTGAGGTAGTCGGGAATGGTGTCGGGCACCACAATGTCGGTCGCCTTTTCCTGCGAGTACAAAAAGTGGTACAGGCCGAGGCTCGAGCCGATGGCGTCGCCGTCGGGGCTCTTGTGGGTCACAATGACGATTTTGTCGGCTTTGTTGATGGCCTTGAGCGTGGCGATGATTTTCTCTTCCGGAATAACTTTGCTTAACATCTTTTCGTCTGCTTTCAAAAATCATACAAAAGTACGGATTTTTTCGGATTTGTACAATATCAGGCCAACAATAAAACCAAATCGCGGGCAAGACCGGTCGTAAGGGCTACGCAGAGCGTGCCGAGGTGCAGGCACAGCCAACGCTGCTTGTGCGGGCGGAACAGGCAGCAGTGCGCGCTGACCAGCAACAGGGCCAGCCAGCAGGCCTCGACCATGCCGAACCCGCTGATTTTCAGCGTGGCGTAAGGGAGGTGACTGATGTCCGAAAGCAGGCCGAAAAAGACCTGGTAGCCCTGGTCGAGCAGCCAGCCGAGCGTTTGCCCGACGACCGGCCAGAGCCCGCCGGCCAGCAGCCCGATGCCGAGATAGACAAAGGCCGTGGCGGCCGGTACCGCCAGCAGGTTGCTGATCGGGAAATATATCGGAAAACTGTGGAAATAATAGAGGCAGAGCGGGGCGGTGGCCATTTGCGCGGCCAACGACACGGCCTCGAGGCTCAGCAGCTGCCGCCCGAGCCAGGTGAGCGGCTCGACCAGCCGCTGAAACTCTCCGGCGAACGCCAGAATGCCGATGACCGCCGTGTAGCTGAGCTGGAACCCGATGTCGTAGAGGTACGACGGCCGGTAGAGCAGGAGCAGAAATGCCGAGAAAAAGACGCTGTTGCAGGTGTCGGGCCGTTGCTCGAAACAGTAGCCGACGGCGATGACACTGAACATCAGCGCGCTGCGCACGACCGAGGGCGGCAGGCCGCAAATCGTGGCGTAGGCCCACAACCCGGCCAGTTGCACGGCCACTTGTGCGAGGCGCGGGCCCAGGGCGCGGCAGGGCCGTCGGCAGACAGCACGCAATGCCCCATAGACAATGCCGACGTGCAATCCGCTGACGGCCAGAATATGGGCGCATCCGGCTTGTCTGAAACAGTCGCGCTGCACAACGCTCAGCCCGCTTTTGTCGCCGAGCAGCAGGGCGCGCAATAGCGCTTGGGTCTCGCCCGAGGTGTAGCGGCCAATCTGTGTGCCTAACCCCTCCCGAAGTTGGCCGACCCAATCGCCAAGAACGCTTTGCCCATTCTGCGAAGAGCATACATTTTGTATATAATTGTATTCCAATTCGCAGACCGTGCGGCCCAATGCGATGAGCAGGCAGGCCGCTCCCATTCCGAAGAGCCAGCGCCACGACCAGCGCGTGGCCACCGGCAGGCGTCGGGTCGCCCAATGACCGCCCATCGCGGCGGCCCCCAATCCGAAAAACAGCAGCGAAATCTCCCCTGCCGGGCAGCACCGGTACGACAGAATCCCTGCCACCAGTGCCGCCGTCAATCTGAAAAACGGTGTTTTGTGAAGGAAAATCATAGTGACCTAACCCCCCTCTCCAAAGACCTCACCTACCCCTAACCCCTCCCTCTCCATTGTGGAGAGGGAGGGGGAGATGGTGTCTGTTATTGCTTTGGTAATGTGGTTGACGTTGCATTCCTGATTGTTTATGCGGATGGTTCTGATGCCTTTTTGTGCAAATACTTGTTCTCTAATGAGGTCAGTTTCTTGAACGTCCGCATTGTCATGAATTTCTCCATCGATTTCCAATGCGATGTTGAATTCGGCACAGAAAAAGTCGGTGATAAAGCCATCGATTATTTGTTGTCTCCGCCATTTCAGACCAAGAATTTTTCTGTTCCTAATGATAGACCATACCAATTCTTCACTCGGTGTGGATTTTTTTCTGAACTCTCGGGCAATCTCTACTTTTTGAGAATTAACCTTTTGATTTCGAACAACTTCTCCTCTCATAAATATCTTATTTTCTTTAGTTGGTTTC
>JAGCZK010000144.1 GCA_017960065.1 Paludibacteraceae bacterium | reverse complement strand
TTCCACGGAAAGTTCGAATTCCGCCCGTTGGAACCCGGCTTCGGTATTACCATCGGTAATGCTCTTCGCCGCAGTCTGCTTTCGTCGCTTGAGGGCTACGCCATCACCTCGATGAAAATCGACGGGGTGGAACATGAGTTTGCCACCATTCCGGGTGTAATCGAAGATGTGACCAACATCATCCTTCAGTTGAAACAAGTGCGTTTCAAACAGACGGTCGAAGACACCGAGAGTGCCAAAGTCGTTGTTCCGGTAGCCAACAAGTCGGTTCTCAAAGCCGGTGATATCGGTGCTAATTTGACTGGGTTCGAAGTGTTGAATCCTGAGCTGGTTATCTGCAACATGGATCCCAAAACTTCGTTCAATATGGAGTTGACGATTAACAAAGGCCGTGGCTATGTCCCCGCCGATGAAAACCGCGCTTCGGTACAAGATGCCGGTGTAATTCCCATCGATTCGATCTATACGCCGATCGTCAATGTGAAATACACCATCGAAAACTATCGTGTGGAGCAGAAAACCGACTTCGAAAAGCTGGTTTTCGAAATCGACACCGACGGTTCGATTCATCCGAAAGAAGCGTTGAAAGAATCCGCTCGTATCCTGATCCAACACTTCGCGTTGTTCTCTGACGAGAAGATTACCGTTGACTTTAACGAAGGCGACGGTGCCGAAGAATTTGATGAGGATGCACTCCACATGCGTCAGTTGCTCAAGACCCACCTGGTCGACCTCGACCTTTCGGTTCGCGCCCTCAACTGCTTGAAGGCGGCCGATGTCGAGACGCTCGCCGAACTGGTGGCGTTCAACCGCAACGACCTGCTCAAATTCCGCAACTTCGGTAAGAAGTCGCTCGTGGAATTGGATGCCAAACTGGAGAGCCTGAATCTTTCGTTCGGCATGGACATTTCCAAATATAAACTCGATAAAGAATAATACTCATGAGACACAATAAGAAATTCAATCATCTCGGAAGAAAAACCGCTCACAGAAGCGCCTTGCTGGCCAATATGGCGGTATCTTTGATTCAACACAAAAGAATCTTCACGACTTTGGCCAAGGCTAAAGAATTGCGCAAATACATCGAACCGCTGGTAACCCGCTCGAAAGACGACTCGACCAACTCGCGCCGTCTGGTGTTCGCCGAGTTGCAGAACAAAGAGGCCGTGACGGTGCTCTTTGGCGAAATCTCGCAACGCGTGGCCGAACGTAACGGCGGTTACACCCGTATCCTGAAAACCGGTTTCCGCGAAGGTGACGCCGCTCAAATGTGCTTCATCGAATTCGTGGATTACAACGAAAACATGTTGAAGGACGCGGCTCCCAAGAAAAAGGCCAAAACCCGTCGTGCCGGTGCCAAGAAAACTGCGAAAGCCGAGGCTGCTCCCGCCGCCGAAGCCGCTGCAGAGGCTCCCGCCGCTGAGGCTAAAGCCGAGTAAGCCGGTGAGGGTCTGCCCCTCGGACAGACTGTTGATAAAAAAAGATTCCCGCATGTCGGGAATCTTTTTTTTATGCTTATCTTTGTGAGATAAAAAATCGCTGGAATGGACTACATCAAAGAAATCAAGCGTTTGCGCAAAAAGAAAAACGCCGTGATCATGGCGCATTACTACCAGTGCGACGAGATTCAGGACATCGCCGATTACATTGGCGACAGTTTGGCATTGGCCCAGTATGCGGCCAAAACCGATGCCGACATCATTGTCATGTGCGGGGTGCACTTTATGGGTGAGACGGCCAAGATCCTGTCGCCCGACAAGAAGGTGCTGGTACCCGACGCCGAGGCCGGCTGCTCGCTGGCCGACAGCTGTCCGGCGGATGCCTTCGAGGCTTTTATCAAAGACCATCCCGGGCACACCGTGATTTCGTATGTCAACACGACGGCGGCCGTCAAGGCGCTTACCGACGTGGTGGTCACTTCGACCAACGCACGCAAAATCGTCGAGTCCTTCCCCGAAGACGAAAAGATCATTTTCGGCCCCGACTACAATTTGGGCAACTACATCAACAGCGTTACCGGCCGCAACATGCTCCTCTGGAACGGCGGCTGTCATGTGCACGAGCGCTTTTCGGCCGAGCAGATTCTGCAGCTCAAACGCCAATATCCCGACGCCAAGGTGCTGGCCCACCCCGAGTGTAAACGCCCGGTGCTGCTGCTGGCCGACTTTGTGGGCTCTACCGCAGCGATTCTCAAGTATGCAGCCGAGGCCGACACCAAGCAGTTTATCGTGGCTACCGAGAGCGGCATCTTGCACCAGATGCGGCTGCAATGCCCCGACAAGGAGTTTATTCCGGCTCCGCCGTCGTCGCCCGGCTGCACCTGCAACGAATGTGATTTCATGCGCCTCAACACCCTCGAAAAACTCTATCGCTGCCTGCGCGACGAAACGCCCGAGATTTTGGTGGACGAGCAGGTGGCCCAACGCGCGGTCAAGCCGATTTTGCGGATGCTGGAGCTCTCGAAGTGAGAAAATTTTTTTAAATTTGCATACTTTTTCAACGATAGGAATATGGCTCGTTTTAAACGTGTTTTACTGAAATTGAGTGGTGAGTCGCTGGCTGCCGGCTCGTCGCACGGCATTGACCCGCAGCGTCTTTCCGATTACGCCCGCCAGATCAAGGAGGCGGTGTCGATGGGGGTGCAGGTGGCGATTGTCATCGGCGGCGGCAATATCTTCCGCGGCTTGAGCGGCGCTTCCAAAGGCTTCGACCGTGTCAAGGGCGACCAGATGGGCATGTTGGCCACGGTCATCAACAGCCTGGCCCTGAGCTCCGCCCTGGAGTCGGAAGGCGTGCCTAACCGGGTGCTGACGGCCATCCGGATGGAACCGGTGGGCGAGTTCTACAGCGCGGATAAGGCGATTCGTTTGCTCAACAAGGGCAATGTGGTCATCCTCTCGGGCGGCACGGGCAATCCGTTCTTTACCACCGATACGGGCTCGTCGTTGCGCGCCATCGAGCTCAAATGCGACGTCATGCTCAAGGGCACCCGCGTGGACGGCATCTATACCGCCGATCCCGAAAAGGACCCGAAGGCTGTCAAGTTCGATACCATCAGCTTTGACGAAATCTACAGCCGTAACCTCAAGGTGATGGATCTGACGGCCACCACCATGTGCAAAGAAAACAAAATGCCCTTGTATGTGTTCAATATGGACGTCTACGGCAACTTGGGCAAGGTGCTCCAAGGCGATGCGATTGGCACTTATGTAACCCTTTGATAAATTTTTAGACATTATGATAGACATACAGAAGAATCTCAACGACGCCTCGATCAAAATGGAGGCTGCAATGAACCACCTCGACGAGGCTTTGGCCCGTATCCGCGCCGGCAAGGCGAATATCCGTATTCTGGACGCCGTGCGTGTCGAGTATTATGGCCAGAATGTTCCGCTTACGAATGTGGCTTCGATTACAACGCCCGATGCCAAAACCATTGCCATCCAACCGTGGGAAAAAGGCCTGATCAAAGACATCGAGAAGGCGATTTTGAACTCGGAGGTGGGCATCACTCCCGAAAATAACGGCGAAATGATCCGCTTGAGCATCCCGCCTTTGACCGAAGACCGCCGCAAGCAGCTGGTAAAGCAGGCGAAAGCCGACGGCGAAGACGCCAAAATTTCGGTGCGCAATATCCGTCGCGACGCCATCGATGCCCTGAAAAAGGCCATCAAGGACGGCTTGGCCGAGGATATGGAAAAGGATGCCGAAAACGAAGTGCAGAAAGTGCACGACAAGTATATCCGCAAGGTGGACGATTTGGTGGCTGCCAAGGAAAAAGAAATCATGACGGTGTAGGCCCCGTCCAGGCGAATGAACGGACGTTGGACCTCTATCTGCCGGCTGATTGTCGTGGCGCTTGCGTTTGTGGGCGTGGCGCGGGCCGAAGAGGTGGATGTCCCGTCGGATACAGTCGGCACCAAAGCGGCTTTGGTAAAACGAAGCTGGTTTGTCGTGCCGATTGCCTTTTACCAGGAGGAAACCAGCGTGGGTTTCGGCTTTAGCGGGGGCTACTATTTCAAGAGTCAGTCGCTCAAAGAAATCAACAGCCTGTCGGGCAGTGTCATTTACACGTTGCGCAACCAGGCCAAGATGAACCTGAATTCGCGCTTTTACAACAAGAAAAAGGACTGGTACATGGTCGGGAATGTCCAGTTGCGCTATTATCCCGAAAAGTTCTTTGGCATCGGCAACGAGCCTCTCGAAAAGGAGTGGTTGTACACCTCGGAGGCGGTTTCTGCAAATTTTCAGCCCTTCTGGCGTTTCAGCCCGGGCTGGCAAGTGGGGCCGCGGTTGGACGTGCGGGCCGAACGGGTGTTGGCCGACGCTGCGTTCGAGGCCGACCGGCAGTCGGTTTGCGAGCGCTACGGCACTGCCGGATGGCAGCCCTATTTTAATTGGAGTCTGGGGGTGCAGCTGATGTATGACGACCGCGACAACCCGTTTTACCCCCTGAAGTTCTCCAACTTCTTCAAAGGGGGCTATATGGGTGCGTACAAGGCGCTTGGCAGCAGTTATACGGTGCAGTCGGTTTCGGCCGACTTCCGCCAATATGTGCCGACCTGGTTGGGGCAGGTGTTCGCCTGGCAGCTGAAGTTGGACTTCTGTCTGGGGCGCAACGTGCCTTTCGAGCTTTTGCCGACCCTAGGCGGAAGTGATTTGCTGCGCGGGTTTCGCGAGCGGCGCTTCACCGACAATTCGCTGGTCGTCTTGCAGGCCGAGTACCGGATTCCGGTTTACGGCCGCCTCAAGGCCGCCCTGTTTTGCGGGGTGGGCGATGTGTTCGACTGTTATCAGCCTCTGGTTCATCAGATTAAAGTGGGGTATGGCGGGGGCTTGCGCTACCGGCTCAACGATGCCCGGGTGCATCTTCGGGTCGATTTTGCCGGCAATAATTATGGAGAATTCAAATTTTATATCACGGCTACAGAAGCGTTTTGAACCATGAGGGCCCGTGTGATCAAAAATATGGGATCGGGCGTGTGGGTGCAGTCGGAAGACGGCCGCCTGCTCGAGGTTCGTGTCAAGGGCAAGTTCCGCATACAAGGCATCCGAACAACCTCGCCGGTGGCGGTGGGCGATTGGGTGCAGACCGATGGCGAACTCATCAGCGCCATCGAACCGCGCGACAATTACATCATCCGCCGGTCGTCGAACTTGTCGAAGCATGCACATATCCTCGCGGCCAATATTGATGTGGCGCTTTTGCTGGTGACGCTGACCCAGCCCGAAACGGCCCTCGAGTGTGTTGACCGGTTTTTGATGACGGCCGAGGCCTACCATGTGCCGGTCGTGCTGCTGTTCAACAAGGCCGACCTGTTCGACGAAGCCTTGCGCCAGCGTTGCGACGACTTGTGCGCCCTGTACGAAGGCATCGGCTACCAGACCGTCCGTCTGTCGGTCAAAGAGGGGCTGGGCGTCGAGGCGGTGCGACCTCTGCTGGCCGGTAAGGTCTGCCTGCTGGCGGGCAACTCGGGGGTAGGCAAGTCTTCGCTGCTCAATGCGCTGGATCCGCAGCTGGAGGCGAAAGTGGGGCAGATTTCGGAGGCGCACCTGACCGGAATGCACACGACCACCTTTTCGGAGATGTACCCGGTGGCTGGCGGCTATGTGATTGATACGCCGGGCGTGAAAGGTTTCGGAATCGTGGATATGCAGCCGGCCGAAATTGCCCAGGGCTTTCCTGAAATGCGCCGCTTGGCGTCGCAGTGCAAGTTTCCGGACTGCAGCCATACTCACGAACCCGGGTGCCGGGTGTTGGAGGCGTTGATGGAGAATGAAATTGCGGCTTCGCGATACGACAGCTATTGCAGTATGCTCGAAGATGCGACAGCCGGTAAATACAGATAATGCCTATGAAATGGATTTCTGATGCACGCAAACTGATGAACTGGGCCTTTGTCCTGGTGGCGGTCTTGATCATTGGCGGCTCGTTGTGGAGCACGCGCTTGCTGGTGCATGCCTTTGCCGAGCAAGAACGCTCGCGCATGAAAATCTGGGCCGATGCCACCCGTGCGTTGGCCGAACTTCCCGAAAGTTGCGACTTTGCCTTTATCCAGGAGGTGTTGTCAGAAAACACGACGATTCCAGTGGTGCTGACCAATGCCGACTTTGAGGTGCTCGACGCCCGCAACATCGATCTTTCGGGCATGAGCCCCGAGCAGTGCAAGCAGCTGGCGCTCGAATTCAAGGCCAAGAACGAACCGATTCAGATTCATCTGATGGAGGGGGTGACGCAATATGTCTGCTACGACGACTCGATTTTGCTGAAGCACATCCTGTACATGCCAGTGGTGATGCTTTTGGTCATCTTGGTCTTTGTGGTGTTGCTGGTGGTGGTGATGCTGTCGCGCCGCCGTTCGGAACAAAACCGCCTTTGGGTGGGCCTCTCGCGCGAAACGGCGCACCAGTTGGGCACTCCCATCACGTCGCTGTTGGCCGAAACCGAGTTGATCCAGATGAAATATCCCGACGAACGGCTGATTCCGGAAATGCAGCGCGATGTCAACCGTCTGCGCACCATTGCCGAGCGTTTCTCGAAAATCGGTTCCCCTTCGCAGCTGGCCGAGGCCGACCTCAACGCCGTGCTCGAAGGCGCTCTGACCTATATGCAGCGTCGGGTGGCCAAGGATGCCGACCTGACGTGGAATTTGGGCGGTCCGCACCGGGCCATGCTCAATGCGCCGCTGATGGAGTGGGTGGTCGAAAACCTGTGCCGCAATGCGGTGGATGCGATGCAGCAGCACGGTTCCATCCATTTCGAACTGACCGATCACGAGGGCTGGGTCTATATCGAAGTGACCGATACCGGAAAGGGCATGACCAAGCAGGTGGCCGACAAGATTTTCCGCCCGGGCTTTACCACCAAAAAACGCGGTTGGGGATTGGGCCTGGCGTTGGTGAAACGCATTGTGGAGGAGTACCACCATGGCAAAATTTATGTGCTGCGCACGGCTCCCGGCGAAGGCACTACCTTCCGCATCGAACTCAAAAAATTGTAGGGGGGTAAGTATTGGAGAGTATAATGCCTCTGTCGACTTAGTAAAGTTAACACTATCAATTGATACAGATACACCTGATTGGGTGAGTTGTTCTGTTGACGTAATTGGAGTCGAGTCTCATGTGGAGCAAAATGTATTATTGGGGCTGAGGCTGAATTAATTGCATAAAATCAGATACCCATGATTGAAAATTTAATTGCATGTCTTGTGTCAAGCATTGTAGGCCTATGTATAATAGTAGACAAAATTGTCCACCCGTCAGATTACCAAAAAACGACCAATCCTTTATCTAATGCATATCGG
>JAGCZK010000143.1 GCA_017960065.1 Paludibacteraceae bacterium | reverse complement strand
GTCCATCATTCCGTCGCACATCGACCTGGTCGGCGCCGAAATCGAAATGGTGAACATGGAGCAGCGCGAATTGAAACTCAAACAGGTGCTCGATCCCATCAAAGACAATTACGACTATATCCTGATCGACTGCTCCCCCTCGCTGGGCTTTATCACCGTCAACTCGCTGACGGCTTCCGACTCGGTCATCATTCCGGTGCAGGCCGAATACTATGCGCTCGAGGGAATCAGCAAACTGCTCAATACCATCAAAATCATTAAAAGCCGCCTGAATCCGGCCCTCGAAATCGAAGGCTTCCTGCTGACGATGTACAATCCGCAGCTGCGTCTGGCCCGTCAGGTGTACGAAGAAGTGAAACAGCACTTCCAGGACATGGTGTTCGAAACCGTCATCCAACGCAATGTCAAGCTGAGCGAGGCGCCGAGCCACGGCGTGCCGGTGCTCGAATACGATGTGGATTCGGCAGGAGCCCAAAACTACATGCAGTTGGCCCAGGAAGTGATTAAACGAAACAATTGAAAAGAATATGGCAGCAAAAAAACACGGACCTGCTCTCGGTAGCGGCCTCGACGCCCTGTTAGGCGGCGCTTCGGACGTTACCAATTCGGTCAACGAAATACTCCTGTCGCAAATCGAAGCCAATCCCGACCAGCCCCGCACCGACTTTGACGGGGACGAATTGCAGAGCCTGGCCGATTCGATTGTGCAACACGGGGTCATCCAGCCGATTACCTTGCGCGAAATCGGTCCGTCGCGTTATCAGATCATCTCGGGCGAACGCCGCTACCGGGCATCGCTTCTGGCAAACAAGAGCACCATTCCCGCCTATGTGCGCAAAGTGGGCGACGACCAGGCGGTGTTGGAGATGGCGTTGATTGAGAATATCCAACGCGCCGACCTCAACGCCATCGAAATCGCGCTGGCCTATCGCCGGTTGATGGACGAAGGCGGCTATACGCAGGACCAGATGGCCGAACGCGTGGGCAAGAAACGCGCCACGGTGGCCAATTACCTCCGCCTGCTGAATTTGCCCGAAGACATCCAGCTTGGGGTCAAAGACCGCAAGATCGAAATGGGACACGCCCGTGTGCTGGCCGGTGTGCAGGATAGCGATGTGATGCTGTCGCTCTACGGACAGACCGTGGCCAACGGCTGGTCGGTGCGTCAGTTGGAGGAGGCCTCGAAAAACCCGTCGGCCCCCAGCGCGCCCAAGGCCCCCAAAGCCGCTCCGGTTCGAGGCGATTACAGCGCCTTGGGCGACAAAATCTCGCAGCGTTTCGGCGGCACCAAGGTCAAAATTGATGTCAACGACCGCGGCAAAGGAAAAATCAGTCTGTTGTTCGGCTCGGAAGAAGAGCTCGAACGCATTGTGTCGGTTTTGGACAACTTGGGTGAATGAAACGCGCTTGCGTATATCAGTGGCTCTTGATTGCGTTTTGGTCGGTTTGTGTCTGGCAGGCACACGCTCAGGACGCGTATGTGACCGTTGATTCGACGCAGCAAATCGGCGATGTGACCATCGAGTATGTGAACGTGCCGGTGATACAGACCGACACCCTCCTGCCGGCTCCCGTGCCCGAAGAAAAAAAGGTGCGCCGGCATTACGATCCGGACAAGGCGGCCTGGTATGCGGCCGTGATGCCGGGTTTGGGCCAGATTTACAACCGTCAGTACTGGAAACTTCCGATTGTCTATGGCGGAGCGGTGGGCCTGGCCTACGCCATTTCGTGGAACAACCGCCGCTATGTCGATTACCACAAGGCCTATATCGACATTACGGACACCGACCCCTCGACCGACAGCTACAAGTACCTGTTTGCCGAAGGGACCGATTTTAACCAGAATGCCGACTATTGCAAGCGGCAGCTGAAAACCAAGCAGGACACCTACCGCCGTTACCGCGACCTCAGCGTTGTGTGCGCCGGTGTGTTGTACCTTATCAGCATCCTCGATGCGTTTGTCGATGCGCAGATGCACAATTACGATGTGGGACCTGATTTGTCGATGAAAGTGGGGCCGGCGGTGCTGCCCCCCACACAAAATAATGAATTGAGCGCCTCGGTGGGAGTGCGCTGTAAAATCTCTTTTTGATGAAAAAGAACCTGATCATAACCATGGCCCTTGCGGCCTTTGCCATGTCTGCCGCTGCAGACGAATCCCGTAGTGCGTTAATCTCCAATGCCCTGGCTGTTCCCGACAGTGTGGCCGAAGAGTTTATGTCGATCGAGCCGGCCAGTGACGAGGAAATGCTCGAGGTGACCGACACCTTCGCCACGACGGTTTTCGATTCGCGTCTCGAAGAACAGTACTGGCACTGGCAGTTGCAGATGGCCGAGTATCCGCCATGCGACGGGGACTCGACCTTTACGCTCTTTCTGACCAAAGAAGATTACATCCGTCGCCTCTCGGCCTTGCCGAATGTGATTGAGATGCCCTACAACCAAGTGGTGGAGTCGTACATTCTGATGTATGCCAAAAAACGTCGCAAACAGGTGTCGTACATGCTGGGGCTGAGCCACTATTACTTCCCCTTGTTTGAAGAGGCGCTCGAAGCGGCCGGGATGCCGATCGAACTCAAGTACCTGCCGGTGATTGAGTCGGCGCTCAACCCGCAGGCCTTCTCGCGTGTGGGTGCCGCCGGCTTGTGGCAGTTTATGCCGGGAACCGGCAAACTCTACGGGCTCGAAAACAACAGCCTGGTCGATGAACGCCGCGACCCCGTGAAGGCAACCAAGGCGGCAGTCCGCTACCTCAACGACCTTTATACGATTTATCAGGACTGGCTGCTGGTGATTGCCGCCTACAACTGCGGTCCGGGCAATGTCAACAAGGCCATTCGCCGGGCCAACACCAAAAAGGACTATTGGGCGATTTACAACTACCTGCCCCGCGAAACCCGCGGCTATGTGCCGGCCTTTATCGCCGCCAACTACATTATGACCTACGCGGCGGATTACAAGATTTGTCCGGCGCAGGTACCCATTACCCCGGCTGTCGATACGCTGATGGTGACCGACCGCGTGCATTTCAGCCAGCTTTCCGAAAAATTAGGGGTGCCGGTCGAGCAGTTGCGCCTGCTCAACCCCCAGTACAAGCACGACATGGTGCCGGGCAACATCAAGCCCTACGCCTTGCGCATGCCGACCCTGGCCGCTTACGCCTACATCGAAAACAAGGATTCCATCATCGCCTACAAGAAGGAACTGGTGGAGCAACGCCTCGAAACCGATATCAAACGTGGGTACAACTCTTCGTATTACAGCGGCGACGCCCGCATTCACAAAGTGCGTTCGGGCGAGAACCTGAGCGTGATTGCCAAGCGTTACGGCGTGTCGGTCAAGAACTTGCGCCAGTGGAACGGCCTGCGCTCCGACAACTTGCGCGTCGGACAGCGCCTCAAAGTGTCGCGTCCGCAGTCGGGCAGCACCTCTTCGACGCAATCCTCGAGCGCTTCGGCTTCCAAGCCCGCCTCGAGCACTCCGGCTGCTACCACGGCTACCAAGGCCGAGGATTCGGGCCAAGTGTATAAGGTGCGCTCGGGCGACAACCTTTGGACCATTTCGCGCCGCTATGGCGTGACGGTCGAGGCCATCCGTCAGGTCAACGCTCCCCAAAAACTCGATGTGCTCAGCGTTGGACAAGTGATCAAACTTCCTAAAAAATAGTTTCTATGAAACGGGTTGCCAAGGGCTTGCTTTGGACGTTCGGCGTTTTGTTGCTGTTGCTGGTGGCCGCGGTGCTGTTGGCGCCTTCGGTGGCCAAGTGGGGCATCAACCATTACGGCGAATCGCTGACCGGCCGCAAACTGCAGGTCGAATCGGTGCAGTTGAATGTGCTGACGGGTACGGTCAAAATCAAGGATTTCACCATGTACGAGGCCAATCCCGACAGCGGCCGTTTTATCCATCTGACCCGCCTTTACACCGATGTGCGGATGACCGCTTTGCCCGGCGGACGCCTCGAACTCGACTCGGTGTATTTCGGACAGCTTTCGGTACACATCGACCAGAATCAGGATTTCTTCAACTTTACCGACTTGATCGAACGCTTTGCTTCGTCCGACACGTTGGCCGCCGACAGCACGTCGGCCGGGAGCAAGCCGCTGCCCATTGTGCTGCGCAACATCAAGTTTGCCGGCAGCTCGGTGCGCTATCGCGACATTCCGCTGGGCGCCACCTTCGATTTGAGAGACATTTCGCTGTATATTCCGGTGATTGACCTGACCGACTTGCGGGCAATGTTGGGCCTGCATTTTGAGTTTGAACGTGGAGGCGTTTTTTCGACCGAACTGCTTTACGATGACCGGACGCACAATTACGACCTGCAACTCAAACTGGCCGACCTGCCCTTGAGCTACGGCCTGCCGTACATGCGGCAGTACCTGTATGCCGATTCGGTGCGTGGGCGCATGTCCACTGAGTTGCGCATCCAAGGCAACACCGACCACCTGATTCAGCTCGACTTGTCGGGCAAGGTGCATTGCCGCGACCTCGAGTTCTACGCCCTGTCCGAAGCGCCGGTCTTTGCCTTCGACAGCCTCGAAGTGGCCTTGCGCGGCATCGATCTCGCCGGCAAAAAACTGATGGTGAGCAATCTGGCGTTGGCCGATTTGCATACCTCCTACATGGTCTATCCCGACAGCACGACCAACTGGAGCCGCATCGTGCGGCCGTCGGACGAGGAACTGCTGGTGGCCGACAGTAGCGAAGTGGCCGAATATCCCGACGAGGAGCTGATGGAAGCGGCGCTCGAACTCGACTCCGATATCCAATACGACGAACCTTCCGACTGGCATCTGGTGGCCGACCGGGTCAACTTGAGCCAAATCGGGGTGGTGTATGTGGATTCGACGTTGGCCGAACCGTTCCGTTACGAACTTTCGGGTTTGCAGCTTGCCATGCGCAATTTCGACAACCAGCAGCAGAATACGGCCGAGATGCAGGGCGTGTTGCAGCAAAAAGGAACGGTCAAACTCAAGTGGCGCGGCCGGGTGGACAACATGCTCAACCAATACCTGTCGCTATCGGTGGCCAATGTCGCGTTGAGCGATTTTTCGCCGTACGCCCTGGCCTATACCGCTCATCCGCTCATCGGTGGCAACCTCAGTTTCTCGAGCGAGAACACGGTGACCGACGGAATGCTCAAAGGGATGAGCCGTCTCGAAGTGTATCGGCCGCAAGCCGGCGACAAGGACAAGTCGGTCGAGCCCGAATACAAGGTGCCTCTCAAAATGGTGTTGTACCTGCTCACCGATGCGCACGGGTACATGCAGATGGAATTGCCCGTATCGGGGGCGGTGACCGATCCCGATTTTTCGTACAAGAGACTGTTGGTCAAGACGTTGATGAATGCCTTGGGCCGCATCGCCGCGTCGCCCTTCAATGCCATCGCCAAATCGGTCAACGGCAAAAAATCGTCCTTGTCCGATTTTATGGAAACCGACTTTACGCAAACTCAGTTGGGAACCCGGCAATACGCCTTTTTGGATGACTTGGCGGAGTTCTGGAAGGAGCACCCGCAGTTGTCTGTCGGTTTGTCGCTCGAGGCCGACCCCGAGGCCCTGGCCTTCGATTGGGCCAAGCGCTCGTTGCAATTGGCCTATTATCGCAGTCAGCATCCGCAGCTTACCGACGAAGACCTGCACTACATGGACCTGTCGGTGATTTATGCCCAGGACATCAACCAAAAGCCTGTGAAACGTTTTGTGGAGGCGCAGGCGGCCGAGTCGGGGCTCGAAAAACAGAAAAACTACAAGGCAACGGTGCAGCAGTTGTACGGCGCCGACGCGCGCAGCCGTCTGCAAACGGCGATGCAGGCGCAGAGCGAGCAGGTCCGCACTTACTTGGTGCAGACGCGCTTGGTTCCCGATTCGCTTGTTTCGGTCGATGCACATCCGGTTGCCGCACAGGGAGGCTCGACGAAATGCGGCTATCGCCTGCAACTGTCGGTTCCCGGCGAAAGCTCCGACTCCAACGAGTAAAAGCCTCTGGAATGAATCGTTTTCACGAACATTATGAGTTGATACGGGTGATTGGGCGGGGAGGCCTGAGTGAGGTGTGGCTTGCCCGCGACCTGTACACGCAGATGGAGGTGGTCGTGAAAATCTTTTCGGGATGTTCGCACATCACCGCCGACGATACCGCCCGTCTGGCTTCCGAAATCCGCAATGTCTATCAGTTGCAGCACAGCAGCCTGCTGAAAGCCCATCACTTTGATGTGTGCGAGGGCGTTCCCTACATAGTGATGCCCTATTGCCACCGTGGCAGTTGCCGCTCGCTGGCGGTGCCCGTTGCCGAGGACCGGCTGTGGCGCCTGGTGCACGACGTGGCCGGCGGGCTGGAGTACTTGCACGCGCACGGCGTAGTGCATTGCGACATCAAACCCGACAACCTGCTGGTGGGCGACGACGACGGTTTTCTGATTACCGATTTCGGATTTTCGGCCCAGCTCGACTACCTGCAAAACAGCGGCTTTGTTTCGGCTTCGGCCGTTTCGGACGGAGGGACGATGGCCTACATGCCCCCCGAACGCTTTTCGGCCAAGCGCGAAGTGGTCCCCGCATCGGATATCTGGGCGTTGGGAGCCACCTTGGCCGAACTCATGACCGGAAAACAGGCCTTTGCCGGCACTTCTTTCAGCGGCGGGTTGCTGCAGAAAAATGGCGCCGAACTACCGGCGCTGCCTTCGACATATTCCGCCGCACTGACCAAATGTGTGGCCTCGATGCTTGCGGTCGATCCGTCGATGCGGCCCACTGCCACCGAACTGCTTCGCCTCTCGGAAGCGCACCTCGAAAACCATTCGCGCCCGAAATGGTGGCGCCGATGGCTGCCGTGGCTGCTTGGCGCTGCCGTACTGGTGTTGTCGGGCGTTGCCTTCTTTGCCTTGCGCGAACCTTCAGGCGGCGTGGTTACCGAAGATTATGTTTGGGAGGGCGACAATGTCGGAGGCCAACCCGAAGGATACGGGGTGATGCGCTACCACAAACGCTGCCTGATTGATGTGCGCGATGAAGAAATGCGTTATGCCGAACCGGGCGACTATGTCGAAGGCCAGTGGCACGACGGCCGGCTGGGCCAGGGCGTTTGGTACGGCGCCGACGGTCGGTCCAAGGGGCTGATAATTTTGGAGGAGGAATGAATCATCCGTTTCGCAAATATCTGTTGTTGTGGGGGTTGTTGCTGGTGGCGGCAACCGTCGCGGCCCATGTGCGCGTCACCGTGCAGGGAGGCGCCGTTCCGACCGCTACGGCCCGCAACATCGAAAAACAAGCCTCGGCGTTGCTGACCGAACTCAACGTGTCATACGCCGACCACAGCCAACCGAGGCTGACGGCCGCCGGGGTGTCGGAGTCGGCCCAGCGGCAGGTGGCCAACCTGTGGCGGTACGCCCCGTTTCACTGCCTGAGCGAAGAGATCGTCCGCTCGCCCTTGCTCACGTCCAGCGGCTATCAGGTGCGCGATATCGCCATCGAGTTTGTACATGCCGACGGAACGTCCGAATTTCAGGAAGGGATTCTGAATTTTGACCGAGAGGGCAATTTGCAGTCGATGCGCCTGACCCTGCCCCGGCACATGGTCAGCCAATTGCTCCATTCGGGCGATTCGCTGCGCGACCGGGCCCGGCTCGAACTGATTTTGGATTACCTCGAACGCTACCGTACCGCCTACAACGAAAAGGACATCCTTTTCCTTAACCAGGTGTATAGCGATGATGCACTGATTATTATCGGACAGGTCATCGAAACTGTCACCGATAAGATGCGGTTTCGCGATTGTGTGTATGTGACACGCACCAAGCAGGAGTACATCCGGCGTTTGTCGGAGGTGTTCAGGCAAAACAAGCGCATCCAGGTGGATTTCGACCATGTGCGGGTGCTGATCCATCCGGCGCAAGCCGATTACTACGGGGTGTTGCTGCATCAAAGCTATTCGACCGACACCGATCGCGACGAAGGCTACCTGTTTCTGTTTTGGGACTTCCGCGACACCGCCCGTCCGATGATTCATGTGCGTCGCTGGGAGCCGGGCGAGACCTTTCGGGTGCCCGACGGCAGTTTCGACGACGCCCTCGATAATTTTATGTCTGACATACGTTTTCACTGATGAGGCAGTGGTGGTTGGTAATCGGGTTTTGGCTATGGGCGCTGACCGGCTTCGCCGCCGGAATGGAGGTGGTGTCGTTTGCTCCGGTCGATGACATCGATGCCCGGCAGACTCAGGTGCGCGATAACCGCGGCGAGCTCTGCGCCTTGGTCAAAGTGCAGATTCCACTCAACGGGGTGGTGTTTGAAGGGAGCATGGTGTTTCGCGTCGAAAACCGCAATGGCGAATACTGGGTGTGGCTGCCCCGCCAGGCCCGGGAGTTTACGGTGAAACACTCGCACCTGACCCCACTTACCTATGTCTTTCCCCAAAAATTACTCTCCGGCACATCGTACCGCATGCAAGTGGAGGTGCCCGAATCCATTGTGCTGCTCGATTACCAGTCGTCGCTGTCGGGTAAGTCGGAGTCGCCTGTCTGGCTGACGGTGCAGTACGGCTGCGATTTTGCGCGGCAACATTCGTGGGGCATCCTGTTCGGACAGCGCTTCGGTGCCTGGGGGTATATGGTCGATTTTCGGAGCAATTTCGCCTCACCGCCCGACGACTTGGGGATGGTGGCCGACGAGCAGGGCCTCGTCGATGGAGTCCGTCCCTTTTATAACGGCCGCATGCGCAGTTGCCTGCTGACCGCCAGTGCGGGTTTGGTATTCGATTGTCTGACAGGACGTTATCAGCAGTCGATGTGTGCCGTTTATGCCGGAGTGGGATACGGCGGCTACCGCCAATGGTGGGGCACCTACAGCGGACAGTGGGTGAAGTATGGCCCCGCCTGCGTCCAGTCGGTCAGCACTTCGCTGGGGTGGATCGGTGCCTATCGTGGGTTTACCGCTTCGCTGGGAGTACGGTCGTTTGGCTTCCGTTATGTCGAAATGGAGTTGGGATTGGGCTACACTTGGAAGGCACGACAACGGTCTGTAGGGCCGAAAAATGAAAAAAAACGCAAAGTGGACCAATAAGGACCAAAAATTTTAGTGATGGTTTATGAAATTTTTAATTATTTTGTAGGCAAAACCTACAAAATGAATAAAAACGCCCCTGAAATCATCGCCTTGCGTCACCAGATAGAAAAAAAGGTGGGTCGCGCCATCAACTCCCCTTCTGAATTCGAATTTTTGTCCGGAGCCGTCTGGAACCAGACCGGTGAACGGATCTCGCCTACCACCTTCAAACGCCTGTGGGGGTACATCGACGGTACCGACTCCACGCGCGAGAGCACGCTGCGTATTCTGTCCAGATTTTTGGGATACAAATCGTTTCCCGACTTTTGCGACAGCCTGAGCGAAGAAGAGGTGTTTCAGTCGGATTGGATTGACGGTCCGCGAATCTCGGCCTCGGATTTGAAGAAGGGGGATCTGGTGGAAGTTTCGTGGATGCCGAACCGCCTCTGCCGTTTCCGCTTTGATGGCGGAATGCGGTTTACAGTGATGGAATCCCAGAATTCCAAATTACAGGTCGGCGACCGCTTTGAGTGTTCCATGTTTATCCAGGGGGCACCGATGTACCTCAATAATTATACCCGGGGGCTGCAGGCGCCGGTGGCTTTTGTTGCTGGACTCAAGGACGGACTGATATCCATCAGGGTGCTGCGCTGACCTTTGCTGGCTGATAATCGGCCGGATTCTTTGTGTTTTTGGCGATTTTGATGTATTTTTGCGTACGGATAAACTGTGCGCACCGATGCGTTTTTCTCTACTTGTTTGTATGGCTGTTGTGGCCATGTTGAGTGCTTGCGTGGGGCGGGATGAACCGCTTGACACCCGGGCCGGTGTGGCCGATTTGAATTTGCAGGTGTCGGACACCGTGTTGCATTTCGAAGGTCGGATCGAATCGGACGCTCCGGTGTCGATGGTGTCGATCGAATATGCGCTGCGGCACGATTTTGCCTTGCGCGACTCGAGTGTCGTACTGGTGGACGACGCCTTGCCCCCGAAGACCAGCTCGAGTTTACCTGTGCCATCTATCAGTTGCAGGCGCAGACCACCTATTATGTGCGCGCCTGGGTTTGCTGGCACTTGTCGGACGGCGTGTCGCAAATCACTTACGGCCCGCAGTTGGTGTTTACCACGGCTTCGGCGGTTTCCGAAGGGGTGCTGACCGGCGGCCATCCGGCGGTGGATATGGGTACCGGCCTGTTGTGGTCGGTTTGCAACATCGGAGCCCAGCGCCCCGAAGAGACCGGCGATTTCTATGCGTGGGGCGAGGTGATGCCCAAGCAGACTTTTACGATGGAGAATTATTATTGGTACTCGAACGATTTGTTTACCAAATACAACACGGCCGACGGCATCAAGCGCCTGCAGCCTTCGGACGATGCGGCGGTGTGCCAATGGCAGCAGGGCTGGCGCATGCCTACGGTGGCGGAGTTTGAAGCGCTGATTTCCAATAGTGTGTGTACTCCTATTAGTGTGAATGGTGTCCAAGGGGTGCGCCTGACTTCCAAATCCACGGGGCAGACGCTGTTCATGCCTGCGGCCGGCTGTTCGTTTGATTCTTCGAATCCGCAGACGGTTTATTTCTGGACCTCGGAATTGAGTTCGATGTATGAAGCGGTTTCGTATGTTCTGCCGCGCGACTATGTAAATTCACAATGTGCCAGCCTTTCGTTTACCCGCGAAAGCGGCCTGTCGGTGCGTGCCGTCCACGAATTGCCGTAAGGAAGCGTTTATTTTGTCGTTGACCATGCTCCTGAATTTCCTGGAGGAATAGAGGGCTTGCAAAAGTTTTTCGCCGAAAACCTGCGCTATCCGATTCCATGTGTCCAGGCCAAGATTGAAGGACGAGTTGTTTGCTCGTTCGTTGTTGACAAAACTGGCGAAATTACCGATATCGAGGTGGTCACCCCGGTGCATCCGTTGCTTGATGCCGAGGCGGTGCGGGTCATCAAATTGATGCCGAAATGGATTCCCGGCCGCATAGGAGACAAACCTGTCCGTGTGCGTTACAGCCAGCCGATACGGTTTAAATTGTGATGGGAATGTTGCAAGATTTGAGCAAACACCAACTGGGGCGGATACACGGGTCCGCCCCTACGATCGGTTGTTCCAATTTTGTGCGGACGTCAAATAAAATCCTCTGAAAAAACACAGGTATTAAAAATAATTCCTATCTTTGTGGCGTACAGCAGCCGGATTTGTATGAAAATCAATGAGATTTGGTTCGATGCCGAACATATATATGGTC
>JAGCZK010000142.1 GCA_017960065.1 Paludibacteraceae bacterium | reverse complement strand
TGCGCTCGGAATAGCCCACCTTGTTGGTGTAATCCTCCACCTTTTCGAGCAGCCCGGCTGCCTTCAAGTCGCCCTCTATCTGACGGCGTACATCGAAACGGTCCATGCCGACGTACATACCGGCGGCCTCGCTGATGGTGCCGTTGTCGTTGAAGATGTCGATGGTCTCCAGGTTGAACTTCTCTCCCAGCATATAGTCGTTGACATCGTGGGCGGGCGTTACCTTCAGACAGCCCGTACCAAACTCAATGTCCACATATTCATCCTCAATAACCGGAATTTCGCGGCCCACCAGCGGCACAATTACTTTCTTGCCCTTGAGATGTTGGTTCTTGGGGTCATTGGGATTGATGCACATGGCCGTATCGCCCATGATGGTCTCGGGACGGGTGGTCGCCACAATAGCATAACCTTCCTCCCCGACAATTTTATAACGCAGGTAGTAGAGTTTGCTGTGTTCCTCTTTGTAAACCACCTCCTCGTCCGACAGCGCCGTCAGAGCCTTGGGGTCCCAGTTGACCATGCGCACGCCGCGGTAAATCAGCCCCTTGTCATACAAGTCGCAGAACACCTTGATCACACTTTTGGAGCGGGTTTCGTCCATGGTGAAACCGGTACGGTCCCAATCGCACGAGGCCCCCAGTTTGCGCAATTGCTTGAGAATAATGCCGCCGTGTTCGTCGGTCCAGGCCCAGGCGTGCTTCAAAAACTCGTCGCGCGTCAGGTCGGTCTTTTTAATGCCCTTTTCGGCCAAACGGCCCACCACCTTGGCTTCGGTGGCAATGGAGGCATGGTCGGTACCCGGCACCCAGCAGGCATTGAACCCCATCATGCGCGCGCGGCGTACGAGGATGTCCTGAATGGTGTTGTTGAGCATGTGCCCCATGTGCAGCACACCGGTCACATTGGGGGGAGGAATCACGATGGTATAGGGTTTACGGCCGTCGGGGGTCGATTTGAACAACCGGTTGTCCAACCAATACTGATACCACTTCGCCTCTATCTCTGTAGGACTGTATTTACTGGCTATTTCCATAAAATGTCGATTTCTTCTGATTTACTTACGAATGCCGTCCACTACATAACGGCTGTCACCCCGCCACCACAGGCTGTGCAAGTACTGCTTGTAGTGCAATTCCACCCGCTTGCCGGCGCAATGGTTCAATTTTTCGGCCACCTCGGGATCCTCAACGGAGAATTTGAACTCGTTCGAGGACAACGTGCCGCTCACCTGTCCTTTCAAACCTTCTTGGATCACTTTCCCCTCATAGGTTTTGAAGATAAAACCCTCGTGTTTGAAATAGTTGACCGTTCCGGCTTCCCATCCGTCGGAATAGGGGAAATAGAACCAAACATAGCAGAAAGGCACCGTCAGAACCGCCACGATGGCGACGGTGATACTGATGATTTTCGTCTTGAGTGTCATACGGCTGTATAATATAGTGGTGCAAAGTTAGTAAAATTACAGTGCCCTTCCCCTATAGTTCCCCGGGATTTTGAAAATATTTCCGTATTTTTTTTTCTACGGATTTGTATATGTCAAAAAAAACGTTCATCTTTGCACCATCAAAAGCAATTTTGTATGTTTGAAATGATTGTAGCTGGTAACTATTGGTGGCGCTCGCGAATCCTTCGTTCGTGAGTCGAAACCGTATTACCTCCTACCAAACAATAACAATCAGGTCTGTCGGAAACTCACGACGGACCTGATTTTTTTGTGTATATAAATTCAACCCGATATGAAACAGTACAACATTGATGAAAACGGATACTACGGACGCTTTGGCGGCGCCTACGTTCCCGAAATCCTGCAAAAGAACGTTACAGAACTCAAGGCCAACTACCTGAAAATCATGCAGGAACCTTCGTTCAAGACTCAGCTCGACCAATTGCTCCACGATTACGTCGGCCGTCCGACGCCCTTGTACCTGGCCGAACGCCTGAGCGAGCGCTACGGTGCCGAAATCTATCTCAAGCGCGAGGACCTCTGCCACACCGGCGCCCACAAGCTCAACAATGCCCTGGGGCAGCTGCTGCTGGCCAAACGCATGGGCAAAACCCGCATCGTGGCCGAGACGGGTGCCGGACAGCACGGTGTGGGCACCGCTACGGTCTGCGCCTTGATGAATATGGAATGCGTGGTGTACATGGGGGCCACCGATGTGGAGCGCCAATACCTCAAGGTGCAGCGCATGCGTATGCTGGGTGCGACGGTGGTGCCGGTGCATACCGGCAACGGTACCCTCAAAGACGCCACCAACGAAGCGATCCGCGACTGGTGCTGCCATCCGGAGAACACACACTACATCATCGGTTCGGTGGTGGGGCCCGACCCCTACCCCGACATGGTGGCCCGCTTTCAGTCGGTCATCAGCGACGAAATCCGGCAACAGCTACTTCAACAGGCCGGCCGCAGCAAGCCTGACTACCTGATTGCCTGCATCGGCGGAGGCAGCAACGCCGCCGGCACCTTTTACCATTACCTCGACAACGAGGAGGTGAAACTCATCGCCGCCGAGGCCGCAGGTGACGGCATTGACCACCCCGACCGCAGCGCCGCCACCATCCACCTGGGACGCGAAGGCGTGCTGCACGGCAGCCGCTCGTTGGTGATGATGAACGACGACGGCCAGATTGCCGAAGCCTTTTCGATTTCCGCCGGGCTGGATTACCCGGGCATCGGCCCCCTGCACGCCCATTTGGCCAAGACAGGCCGCAGCACCGTCTATGCCGTCACCGACCAAGAGGCCATGGCCGCCGCACTGGAACTCACCAAACTGGAGGGCATCATCCCCGCCATCGAAAGTGCGCACGCACTGGCCGTGCTGCCCAAATGCCGTTTCCAATCCGGCGATGTGGTGGTGCTGACCGTTTCGGGCCGTGGCGACAAAGACATGAACACCTATGCCGATTATTTCAAACTGTAAATTTTATATCCCATGTTTGCCTATCATACCGTTACCAAACAACTGCTGGCCGACTTGTATACCCCGGTCAGCGCCTATATGCGCCTGCGCGACGTTTATCCGCAAAGTGTCTTGATGGAGAGCTCCGATTACCACAGCGGCGAAAACAGCCGTTCGTTCATCGGGTTCCAGCCCCTGGCGTCGGTCAGCGTCGCCCACGGCAAGTCGTGCTGCCGCTATCCCGACGGCAGCCAGGTCGTGCGCGAGGTCTCGGCCGAATACCCCGTGCACCAGGTTATCAACGATTTCCTGCATCGCTTCAACATCACGGGCGACGACCGCGGGTTCTGCGGTTTGTACGGATTCACCTCGTTCAACGCAGTGCGCTATTTTGAGCATATCCCCGTCAAGGACGTAACCTTGGAGCGCAATGACGCCCCCGACCTGCAGTACATCCTGTACAAAACGGTGGTGGTCTTCGACCATTTCAACAACACAATGAAAATCATTGAGTTGCTGACCGACGGCGAATCCGACCATTTGGAGGAAACC
>JAGCZK010000141.1 GCA_017960065.1 Paludibacteraceae bacterium | reverse complement strand
GGCGTTTTCGATGGTGTTGCCCGTGTACGTAACCGTTACATTGCGGGTAAAGGCTCCGGCCGAAATCGTAATGTTGGTTGGGCTTACCGTAAAGTTCGGGTTCGACGAGCTGACCGTCACGTTGTTGGTCAGGTTCTGGCCCGTGGCGGCGATTACAGCCGTGCCGTTGGTGGTGGCAATGGGCGATGCCGGTCCGGTCAGGTTGATTCCCGGGAAACCGACGCAGGTCGATTTTTTCAGCGACAGGTTGGTTACCGTGTAGGTGCTGTTCGCCTGATTTTCCATGGTAAAGGTGATGCCCGGTACTAAAATTGTGGTGCCGGGAGTGGCGGTGAACTCAAAGTTACGCGGCTGGTTGGCCGTCAGGTTCAGGGTCTGCTCGGTCGTCAACTTGGTATCGTGATTGTCGCCCAGGCCTTCTTCCTGAACGTTGACGGTCAGGGTGCGTGTCGCCGTCGAGGTGATGGTACCCGAAACCGTGTACGAGGTGCCGGCGTTCAGCGATTCGCCGTTGCCAACGACAATGGCGTAGAAGTGCGCCTGCGTATCGTTGGGCGAGAAGGTGAACGTGCTGCCGTTGATGTCGGACGAGCCCCAAGTGGTGCCGCAATCCCATCCGGCCGTACATGCCAGGTTACGGCAGCTGCTCAGTGTTTCGAAATAGTTGTCGCATTCGCCGACGATGTGCGAGCTGACCACTACCGAACTAACCGTCGTACCCGAAGTGAAGGTGATGGTCGAATTTTCGGAAGTCGTTCCGGTATAGGTGACGGTGACCGAACTGTTGACATTGCCGTTGGTGCGGGTCAGCGTGGTGGGGGTAACCGTGAAATGGTTGTTCGACGACGTTACCGTAATGTTGTTGGTCAGGTTCGAACCCGTTACCGAAATGGTGGTCGTGCCGTTTTGTGCGGTGATGACCTCGGGTGCTCCCACAATGATGGAAGGTGTGTCGCCGGCATCGCACGAGGTGGACTGCAGTTTGACATTGGTCATGGTGTAAACCGTTCCGGCAGTCGTGTTAGTGGCGCTCAGCACCAGTTTTGGATTGGTAAAACCGCCGCCTTGCGATACGAATCGCCACGATTGGGCCTGGTTGGCTTGCAAACGGATGCTGTTGGCGGTGAACATCTGCTTGGTGTTGTCATTGGCGTCTTCCAGGTAGATGGAAATCGTTTCGTCGCGGGTGGATTTGATGGTACCCGAGAATTCGTAGGTGTCGCCAACGACCATGGTGCGGTTGCCCGTCCAGGTGGCGTAGATGTTGTTGTAATTTCCGGTAACGGTTATCGTACTGTTGTTGGAGTTGGTGTTTTGGTTACCACCGTTCGAACTCCAGTTGGTGCTTTCCAATACGCCGCCGTTGGTCAGTGTTCCAAAGATATTGTCGCAAGTGGCGGTGCCGTTGTCGGTATAGACAATCTTGGCCCAGTTGCCCCAGTAGCCTTGCGAGTTGCAGGCACGCGCAAAGATGATGTGCTGCGATTGGGTTTTGGTAAAGGTGTAGGTAAACGGAGCCGCGGTTTTGGTCGATGCGACCGGAACCTGATCGACAATGTATTCGATTTTGGAAATGGCGCTGCCGCTTTTCAAGGTCGGGGTAACGGTGACGTTGTTGCCGTTTTTGGTGTAGGCCAGCGAAATGGTGGGCGGGTTGGCGCTGTTGAGCTTATAAACGCGCACCCAGTCGATTTCGGCGGTGCAGGTCCATTGGTTGGGGTTGGTTCCCCATTCGATGCTTCCGCCGTAGGTGGCGTCACCACCGACACCGGCACTGAGAACAAAGTAGAAGGGGTTTTCAAAGGTACGCCAATTGTTGTCGTAACGTTCGGCCGGATAATTGCTACCCGTGGTACTTTGTACATTGCCGCGGGCATTGTTCGAATAGGTCGGACACCAGATACTTTGGTCAATGCGGAAAACGGCATAGACATCTTCTACCGTATTGTCATCTTTGCGGATGTAGAACTCGACGCGGTTGTTGTACCAGTTGATACCGTAGATACGCCAGTTGGCACCCAAAATATTGTCTTTAGTTTCTTGTTGGCCGTCACCTCCACAACCGTCGGTGTGGCCTGCCGCCTGAAAATGTTTCTGCCGGTTCGGCTCGTAGTACAGCCCGCTGGCTTGAGCGTGGTTTTCGTTTCCGCCCCATTCATCGCCGTTGCCGGTCCAGTTCCAGGCGTAGTGCATGGAGCCCAAGTTGTAGTCGGGGTATAAGCCGTTGTACTCCATAATGTCAATCTCGCCACCGAGCGGCCATACCATGGTCGATTTGCCGGCAGGGATACCGTCGGGTAGCATCCAGAAGGCGAAACCACGTCCCGACTCTGTCATGTTGTCGGTGCGGATACGCGCTTCCAGTTTACCATACAGGAATGACCGTTTGTTTTGTGAATTGATACGTCCGGAAGTGTATTCGTGCGTGGGCTGGTTGTCGTGGTGCCGTTGCGTGCGGATTTTTAGGGTACCGTTGCTTACTTGCGCGTTTTCCGGGTCGCGGGTGGAGTAGTCCTTTTGACCGGTGCCCCAGCCCCAGTCTCCGCTACCGATCTCGTAGTTCCAGGAGTCGAGGTCCAAGCCAGTGTAGGGGTCGGCGTTGGTGTAACCTCCGTTAAATTCATCAGACCATACCAAGGTATAGCCGTCGTACTGAGCACTCAGTAAGGTGGGGATCGACGCACATAGCACGAGACACCACCATTTGCAGATGTTTCTCATAGTATATCAGGTTTTTGTTATTATATCATAACATGTGTGCCTTGCAAAGTTAAAAAATAAAAACAGAAAAAGCGAAAAAAATGCCGTTTTTTCGCTTTTAGGGCAAAGTTTGTGATGCAAATCGGCTCTGCAGCCGATATTTTGGGGGAGGAAGGGCGGTCTTTTTTGGGGGTAAATGAAAAAAGCTGCAAGGTTGCTTGCAGCTTTTTGGGGAAGTGGCGGGGGCCCGGTTCGAACGGACGACCTTCGGGTTATGAGCCCGACGAGCTACCACTGCTCCACCCCGCGATGATTTCGACCGCAAAGGTAAGGCGATTTTTTTTTAAATTCAAATTTTTTTAGAGAAATTGTTTTTTGAAGGTACAAAAGCGACAGGGGTCTTGCCGTGCCTGAACTTGCCGAAGGGCGGGGTGAAAGAATGAGCTCGCGTGCGCGTGCTTGTTAATAAGGGCAAATTCGCTTGCCGAATGAAAATCTTTTCCTATTTTTGCAATCGTTTGTCGAATGTTGGCCCATGCGCAGTAAAAATAAACTCAGTTTTTTCAAGCGGATGCTCGTGAAGTACAAAATCTCGGTACTGAACGAGGGTACGCTCGAAGAGGTGCGTAGCGTACGCATGTCGGCCTTCGTGTTTTTCCTGCTGTCGTTTTTGGTGCTGGCGCTGCTGGCCGTGCTGTTCCTCTGGCTGCTGATCGGCACTCCCTTGCGCAAATTCCTCCCCGAAAACGTGGACGCCTCTTTCAAGAAAGAAGTGGTGATGACCGACCTCAAGGTCGATTCGCTGATGCGCATTGTCGAAATGAACCAGTCGTACCTCGACGCGGTGCAGGACATTTTGTCGGGCGAGCTTTCGATCGACTCCACCCAGCGGGTGGACACCACGCTGTTGCTGTTGCACAAAGAGACGCTGATGGGCAAATCCCGCAAGGAGAAAGAATTTTGCGAACGCTTCGAAACCGACGAACAGTACAACCTGATCACCACGACCAGCCAGGTGGACCAGCCGGTGTTCTTCCGCCCGGTGGTGGGGACGGTGCAAGTGCCGTTCGATGCCGAAAACTACCATTACGGAATTGATATCGCAACCGAAAGCTCGGCGGCCGTATCGGCGGTCTTTCATGGGGTGGTGATTGCGTCGAGCTACAGCCTGAAGGAAGGGTACTACATGTATGTCGTTCATAAACACGACTTTATTTCTGTGTATAAAAATTGCTCCCGGGTGTTCAAGTCGGTGGGCGATGTGGTGCGCACGGGCGAAGTGATTGCGCTTTCGGGCAACGACCCCGACTCCGGCAATCCGCATCTGCATTTTGAACTATGGAACGGCATGCAGGTGCAAAATCCCGAAAACTTCATCGTATTTCCGTGAAAAAGAAACGCTTAGCCATATTAGGAAGCACCGGATCCATTGGAACGCAAACCTTGGAGGTGGTGGCGGCCAACCCCGACCGGTTCGAAGTCTTCGCCCTGACCGCCAACAACAACGTGCAACTGCTTGTCGAACAGGCCAAACGTTTTCAGCCGACCATCGTGGTTGTGGCCAACGAGTCGCATTACGAAGCGTTGCGCGACGCCCTTTCCAACGAAGATATCCAAGTGTATGCCGGCCAACAGTCGGTGGCTGATGTGGCGGCCATGCCGTCGGTCGATGTGGTGCTGACCGCCATGGTCGGATATGCCGGCCTGTTGCCGACCATCAAGGCCGTGAAGGCCGGAAAAACCATTGCCTTGGCCAACAAGGAGACCCTGGTGGTGGCGGGCGAGCTGATTACCCGGCTGGTGGGCGAACACCACGCCGCAATCCTGCCGGTCGATAGTGAGCATTCGGCCATCTTTCAGTGCCTGATGGGCGAACACGACAATCCGGTCGAGAAAATTTTGCTGACGGCATCGGGAGGCGCCTTGCGCAACTTTACCCGCAAGCAACTCCAAACGGTGACGGTCAAAGAGGCGTTGGCCCATCCCAACTGGTCGATGGGTGCGAAAATCACCATCGACTCGGCCTCTATGATGAACAAAGGCTTTGAGGCCATCGAGGCCCGGTGGCTGTTTGGCGTGCCGATGGAAAAGATAGAAGTGCTCATTCACCCGCAGTCGGTCGTCCATTCGATGGTGCAGTTTGCCGATGGCAGTGTCAAGGCGCAGTTGGGTACGCCCGATATGCGCATCCCCATCCAGTATGCCCTTACCTGGCCCGAACGGGTCCACAGCGATTGTGCCCGCCTCGATTTCTTCCAACTCGGACAATTGACGTTTGAGCGGCCTGATACCGAACGTTTCCCCAACCTGGCGTTGGCCTTCGAAGCCGCCCGTCGCGGCGGAAATGCCCCGTGTGCGCTTAACGCTGCCAACGAAGTGGCGGTGGCCGCCTTTTTGCAGGGAACCATCGGTTTTGTGCAGATGAGCCGCCTGATAGAAACCGTGATGGAGCAGACCGCCTTTGTGGCGAATCCTGATTACGAGGCCTTTGTGGCTACCGATAGCGAAGCGCGGCAACGGGCCGGGTTGTTTGTCAAATCCCTTTAACGAGTAAACGATGCAGTTCTTGCAATTTATGGCAGCTTTGTCGCTGCTGGTGGTTATCCACGAATTCGGTCATTTTATCGCAGCCAAGATTTTTGGCGTACGCGTCGAAAAGTTTTACCTGTTTTTTGATCCGGGCTTTTCGCTTGTCAAGTTCAAACCCAAGCGCAGCGAAACCGAATACGGCATCGGTTGGCTGCCTTTTGGCGGATATGTCAAGCTCGCCGGCATGATCGATGAGTCGCTCGACACCGAGCAGATGGCCCGCCCCGCCCAACCCTGGGAGTTTCGGTCGAAACCGGCCTGGCAACGCCTGATCATCATGTTTGCCGGGGTGTTTATGAACTTTGTGCTGGCCATCGTGGTGTACGCCATGATGCTGTTTTCGTACGGCCAGCAGTATGTCGCCCTCGAAGACGCTCCGCTGGGAATGGAGTTTTCGGAGGTGGCGCTGCGTCACGGTTTTTGCGACGGCGACCGCCTGCTTACGGCCGACGGTGAGGCTTTGGAGCGTTTCGATGCCGAAACGATGCGGCGTATTTTACGCGCCCATGTCGTAGTGGTGGAGCGCAACGGCGAGCGTGTGGCCATTGAAATCACCGACCGCCTGATGGCCGACATGATTGAGGCCAACGACGGGTTTATGAATTTCCGGATTCCGTTTGTGGTGGATTCGGTTGTCAACGCCTCGGCAGCCGCTCGGGCCGGGCTTCTGTCTGGCGACAGTCTGGTGAGCCTGAATGGAACGCCGATGGTGTCGCAGCCCGAGTTTTCGGAAGCCTTCCGGCAGCATGCCCAAGATACCGTGTGGATAGGCGTGTCGCGTAGCGGGCAGTTGCTCGAGCTGCCGATAGTGCCCGATGCCGACGGCAAGGTGGGCGTTTGGCTGAAACCTTTTTCTGCGCTTTATCCCACCCGTACCCAGACCTACGGGTTCTTTGAGTCCATCCCGGCCGGCATTGTGCAAGGCTATCGCGAGTTGACCGGCTATGCCTCCGACATGAAATGGGTCTTCACCAAAGAAGGCGCCTCGTCGGTGGGCGGATTCGGCAGCATCGCCGGCTTGTTTCCCGATTCGTTCAACGCCCGTCATTTCTGGATGATCGTGGCCTATTTGTCGGTCATTCTGGCATTTATGAACGTGCTGCCCATTCCGGCACTCGATGGCGGCCACATCCTCTTTCTGCTCATTGAGTGTGTGACCGGACACCGGTTCAGCACCGAATTCATGATTCGGGTACAGCAAGTCGGTTTGCTCTTGCTGTTTGCCTTACTGCTCTATGCCAATGGCATGGATCTTTTCCGTTGGCTGTTCAAATAACCGGCCGCTTATTGCTTGATGAGCATCGTGCGGTAGCAGCGGTTGTCGGCGGTGCGGATCAGCAGCAGGTATTGGACGCCATTCAACCCGGCAACGCAAATTCCTTGTGCGGTATTGCCCGACAAGACGGCGCGACCGGCCAGGTCAAATACCGTAAAGTCGCCCTCCAGATTTGAGTTCACCTGATTGCGGGCCGGGTTCGGCCAAATGCGCCAGTTGGCGTTGTCGCCCTTGTTTTCCGCGATAGCGCTGGGGCTGCCGGCAAAGAAATCCCAGACTTCTTCGTAGAGGTTGATATAGCGGACGTCGCTCATGTTATGCTTGGCGGCAATGACCGAGTAGAACAGCACTTGCGGGTCGTCGGTGTAGTTGAAGACGTAGATGATCGAGTCGGAATCGCCGATGGTGCTTTCGACGGGCGATCCGTGCGGGTTTTTGCCCACCAGTTTGTCCACGATGTCGGTAATCGGCTCGTTAAATGCGCTGCCGCTATAGGTGATCAGTTCGTCGGTCTGGCTGTGAATCACCATGACGGGGTAGTCGATGCTGGCCGGATACGACACTTCTTTGCCGACAAAACCGCTGATTACCGCAATTTTCGAGGCTTTGGACGCATTGCTGAACGCATAGCGGTAGGTCATGGCTCCGCCCAGCGAACCTCCGGCCATGTAAATGTCGCTGCTCAGATTGTATCCGGCGGCGCAGTCGTTGATGGCGGCGTTGATGAAGGAGATGTCGTCCACGTCCTTGTTGAGTTCGAACTTACCGGCAGCGTAGATATTGGGTAAGAAATATCGGATGAGGCCGGCGATACTTCCGAGGTCCAAATCGCTGAGCGAAACGCTGACTCCGGCTCCCCATACAGACGTCAGCCCGTCGCTTAACGTGGGGTATTGGGCCGAAAGATAGGGGGCTGCTGTGATAATTTCATTGTCTTGCTCCGGTAGGGCGAGCGGTAGCAGCAGGGCCATGCCGTATTGGTCGCACAGGGCTTGTGCCGTTTCGGGAGCGACAAAGTCGTCGGGCGTTTGGCCCAGGCCGTGCAAGGCAACAACCAGTTGGGTCGGCTCGCTGGCGGCTCTGCCCGTCGGGTAATAAAAGACATACGAGCGATCGTGCCCGTCCACGGTAATCGTTTTTTCGGTTCGCGCCCAGACGCAGAGGCTGGTCAGAAGCAACAGCGAACAAAGAATCAGTTTTTTCATGCAGCTATGAAATTTAATAGGTTTCGGGATTATAGTCGTAGCTCTCGTCGAAATGTCCGACGGGGCTGGGCTTGCTTTCGTTGCTCATCCGGTCGATGACCGTGACCACATAGTAGAGGCAGAGGGCGTCGATACCCTTCGGGAGCACCATGCGTTTGTCGGCGGTAATGGCCATGATGCGGTCGCCGCGGCTGAGGTCGGGTTCTTCTTCGGGCGGGAATCCGTACACCACAAACGCGAAGGCCTTGTCGAGCAGCCCCTCTTCGTCAGAAGTGTCCCAGGTGATGGCCGGTTCGGGGCCCATCATGTCGAACTGGATGTTGTAGGCCATGTAGGGCTTGATGCTGTCCAATTCGGTATGCGTGGGGATGAGGGCCGGATATTTGTGATGGATGCGCAGCTTGTTTTGGAAATTCTCCTTGTTGACCAGAATCATGTCGGCATTCCAGTAGCAATGGCCGCTGATGGCCGGTTGTTTGTCGGCTGCCGCCCATTTGAGCCGCATCTGGTTGAGGCTGCGGTTGACGTCCTGGCCGATGTAAAGGTGCGTGTTGCCCAACTCCTGCTGCGCCCACCAGTTGACAAGGGTGGTGTAGTCGGCCGTTTCGTGTCCGATTTCCCAATACACTTGCGGAATGACGTAGTCGAGCCAGCCTTGCTGAATCCAATAGAGCACGTCGGCGTACAGGTCGTTGTAGCTGCTGAGCCCGTTGGTCTTGCTGCCTCCCTCCCATTCGTTGGAATTGCGGTAGATGCCGAAGGGGCTGATGCCAAAGCGCACCCAAGGCTTGATGTGCTTGATGGTGTCGTGCACGGCCCCGATGAAGCGGTTGATGTTGTCGCGGCGCCACTGGTCGCGGTCCGAAATCTCATAGCCTTGCGTCAGGCCGTATTTTTTGAAGGCTTCGTTGTCCGGAAAATTCAATCCCTTGATGGGATAGGGGTAGAAGTAGTCGTCGAAATGGATGCCGTCGATGTCGTAGCGGCGCACAATGTCGGCGATGACCTCGCAAACGTAGGTGTGGTTTTCCGGAATGCCGGGGTTGAGGTATTGCGACTTGCCGTACGACAGGTACAGGTAGCGTTTGCTATAGTACCGGTGGCCGTCCACCAGCCGGTTGCTGCTGTTGGCGTTTGCCCGGAACGGGTTGATCCAGGCGTGGAACTCCATGCCCCGCTGGTGGCATTGTTCGATCAAGAACTCCATGGGGTCGAAAATCGGATCGGGCGCCTGCCCTTGCGTGCCGGTGAGCCAGCGGCTCCAAGGTTCGATTTCGGACGGGTAGAAGGCGTCGCTCTCGGGCCGTACCTGAAACAGAACGGCGTTGAATCCCAACGACTTGAGTGTATCGAGCTCTTGAGTCAGAAAACTGCGCCACTCGTCGGGCGACATGTTTTTGTAGATGGAATTATAGACCGTGGAGAGCCATGCCCCGCGAAACTCGCGTTTTGCGGGGAGCCCGGCGGCGGTCAGTTGCCACGCCGCCAGCAGCATCAGGCATAAGACGGTCAGTTTTTTCATCAGGCGCTCAATACCTCAATGGCGCGTGCCAACCGGCGCAAGGTCTCCTCTTTGCCTATCAGCGACGTGATGTCGAACATGTGCGGGCCCTTGCCTTCGCCCACGATGCACAGTCTGAAGGCATTCATGATATTGCCGGTATGCAGGCCGTTTTCGGTAATCCATTGCATGACAATGTTTTCCGAGTTTTCGATGCCAAAGTCTTCGATGCCCTCGAGCACTTTGTACAAGGCGCGCATCTCTTCGGGCGAATTTTCCTTCCAGCGTTTCTGGCGCGTTTTTTCGTCGTAGCTTTCGGGAGCGACGAAGAAGTAGTGCAGGTGCTCCCAAAAGTCGGCCACAAACGTGCAGCGGCCCTTGGTGAGATCGATGGCCGTCAGCACCTTGTCTTTCGGGGCGGACACGCCGTGTTGTTGGAGAATCGCCTCGACGAAGGGGTACAGCTCTTCGGCCGGTTTGTTCATCAGGTACTGGTGGTTGAACCATTTGCCCTTTTCGTAATCGAACTTGGCGCCGCTTTTGCTGACGCGGTCGAGCGAGAATTCGCGGATGAGGTCTTGCATGGAGAAGAACTCGTTGTCGCTGCCCGAGTGCCAGCCCAAGAGGGCCAGGAAGTTGACCACCGCTTCGGGAAAGTAGCCGGCCTCGCGGTAGCCCGACGATTTTTCGCCCGTCTTGGGGTCGGTCCAGTCGAGCGGGAAGACGGGGAATCCCAGGCGGTCGCCGTCGCGCTTGCTCAGTTTGCCGTTGCCCTCGGGTTTGAGCAGCAGGGGCAGGTGGGCGAAGCGGGGCATGGTGTCGGCCCAACCCAGGTATTGGTAAAGCAGGACGTGCAAGGGTGCCGAAGGCAACCATTCTTCGCCCCGGATGACGTGCGAAATTTCCATCAGGTGGTCATCGACGATGTTGGCCAGGTGATAGGT
>JAGCZK010000140.1 GCA_017960065.1 Paludibacteraceae bacterium | reverse complement strand
GTTCCGCATAAACTGCGTTGCAGGCCAATTTGCCGAATTGCTCGAAGCGTCGGGTGTGGACACCATCAAGGAATTCCGTCACCGCAAAGCCGAAAATCTGCAACCGAAGATGGAAGAAATCAACAAAGCCAAAAATCTGTGCAACCGTGTTCCGTCGGTAAAGGAACTCCAAAAGATGATCGACCAGGCCAAAGAGCTGGAACCCTCGGTAAGCTACTGATTTGTTTTATTTACAATACCAAAAAAGACGGACTGTTTTATGCGGTCTGTCTTTTTTTTGTGCAATACATTGATACAGGAGTCCGAATAATTCTAATTTTCGACCAACGGCATGGTTATCAATCGGTTGTTTACTTAAATAGAAATTAGTGGAGCACCGTTTTCTATTTTCTATTTAACATAATATAAATTATAGGACAAAAGGGGCCGGATAAAAAGAAATTGTCCGGCAATTACATGACAAGCATGGCGATATTGCCTTCGTTGATTAATTTTTTGGCTGTGGAATCGACAAACAGACGCGAGAACAATCCGCGCTTAGAATTTTTAATGGTCAACAAATCAATGTTGTAGGTCACCAAAAAATTCTGCAGCGTGTTGAACAACGCCATCCCGTCTTCGATCAGACGCAGTTCGCCGCTCTGGTGTTCGGGCTTGTCCAAAATATGGATGGAAAAATCGACGTCCGGAAATCCGAGCTGCATATACGACTTGAGGCTGTCGATACGCTGCTGCAACTGCGCCGCGTCAGTTGTATGCCTGATATGGACAAATGACAGCGACAGACCGGTTTGGCCATTGTTTGAACGGTAATTGAGCACGCGCATCATGTCGTCGAGCTCCGAGATGTCGCGCTGCGAGAAACTCGTCGAATACGCCACATGAGAGGGCGTCAAAATCCGCTGTACAGGCACCTGTGCAGGCACTACCAGCACCGGCCATTCGGTACGCTCGATAAACTCGGCGCACACACTGCCGATCATATCCTGCTGCTTTTGCGCCTTCGAGCGCGTGGCCATGACAATCAGCGACGGCTCGTTTTGGGAGGCATAGACTTTAATGACCTCTTCGGGCACACCGGGCGCCACCTGAAACGAAAAACGGACGGTGGCAATGCCCGCCGACTCGATGTCTTTGAGCAAACGGTTGTTGAATTCGATGAGCTGGTCGGCCAAATTCATCTGGCCTTTGGCGCAGGCATGCAAAAACGTAATCTGCGGCACCGCCATTCTTTCGGCCACCCGAACGGCCACCTGGGCCGCCCTGTACGAATGTTCGGAAAAATCAATCGGTACCAGAATGTATTTGTCTGCCATTGTCTGTATTGAAATGCGAAATAGGATTTGCCGTGCGCTTGTGACGCACTTCACAAAGTTACATTTTATTTGGAATACCGACAATATTTTTTGTAAATTTGTCATCAAAATTGACACATAAAGCCATGAAACCACTCAAAAACCTCGAACCCATCGCCAACTGGGGGGTCCGCATTTCGACGGCCGCCCTCATTATCTGTCTGTTTGGCGCAGAGCTGACCAGCTGGAACTTTGGCAGTTACCAATACATCGTACACATGCTCTACCTGTTGGCCGCCGTGATGCTGCTCATCGCCGGTATGCAGAAGAAGCCCACCACCACCGTCATTTGCGGCCTGATCATCTGCGCATTGTCGGTGTTCATGATCTATCCCTTGCTGTCGCAGGGAAAACTGCTGTTCCAGACCCCCTTCTTCTACACCTACCTGCTACTGGCGTTCACCGGTTTGTGGTTCGCCGCACGCGGATAGCACAAACGCTTGTATAACACCTTCTAAGGCCGGTTTCCGGAGAATATCCGGGCCGGCTTTTTGCTTGCCTAAAATGCACGCCATTTATTTGTTTATTTTATAAGAAATGAGTAATTTTGCAGTCCCAAATCAACAACGTAAAATTATGGCAAAAATTAAAGGCGCTGTCGAAGTCAACACCAACCGTTGCAAAGGCTGCGAACTGTGCGTGGTCGCTTGTCCGGCCAAGGTGTTGGGCATGTCCAAACAAGTAAACGCCAAAGGTTACAACTACGCCTGCATGGTCAATCCCGACGCATGCATCGGTTGTGCCAGCTGTGGCATTGTCTGCCCCGACGGCTGTATTTCTGTTTACAAGGTAAAAATTGAAAATTAAACGATATGAGTGAAGAAGTAAGACTTATGAAGGGCAACGAAGCCCTTGCCGAAGCCGCCATCCGCTGCGGTTGCGACGGCTATTTCGGCTACCCCATCACTCCGCAATCCGAAGTGCTCGAGACGCTGATGAAACTCAAGCCTTGGGAAACCACCGGAATGGTCGTGCTGCAAGCCGAAAGCGAAGTGGCCTCCATCAACATGGTGTATGCCGGTGCCGGTTGCGGCAAAAAAGTGATGACCTCGACCTCGAGCCCGGGCTTCAGCCTGATGCAGGAAGGCGTTTCATACATCGCTGGCGCCGATATTCCGGCCCTGGTGGTCAATGTCATGCGTGGAGGTCCGGGATTGGGCACGATCCAACCCAGCCAAGCCGACTACTTCCAAACGGTCAAAGGCGGCGGACACGGCGACTACCGCCAAATCACCCTGGCACCCGCCAGCGTGCAGGAAATGGCCGACTTTGTGGGCTTGGGCTTTGACCTGGCCTTCAAATACAACATCATGAGCGTGATTTTGGCCGACGGCCTGATCGGACAAATGATGGAAAAAGTGGTGTTGCCGCCCTTCGTTCCGCGTCGCACCAACGAAGAAATCCGCAAGCAGTGCCCGTGGGCGTCGCTGGGAAAGACCCCCGACCGCAAGCGCAACGTCATCACTTCGCTCGAGTTGGAACCCGAACCCATGGAACGCCGCAACATCGCCTTGCAGGCCAAATACGCCGAAATCGAAAAGAATGAAATCCGTTTCGAAGACATTTCGGTTGCCGATGCCGACTACCTGTTCGTAGCCTTCGGTTCGGCCGCCCGTATCTGCCAGAAGGCCGTGGAAGTGGCCCGTGCAGAGGGCATTAAGGTCGGCCTGCTCCGCCCCATCACCCTCTACCCCTTCCCCTACAAACACATCCAAGAGCAACTGACCCACGTCAAAGGCATCCTTTCGGTCGAATACAATGCCGGTCAGATGGTCGAAGACATCCGTTTGGCAGTCGAAGGACGTATTCCGGTCGAACATTTCGGACGTACCGGCGGTATCGTACCGACCCCCGAAGAGGTTATCGACGCGTTGAAACAAAAAATCATTAAAAAGTAAGCCATGACCACACAAGATATCATCAAACCGGAGAACCTGGTCTATACCAAACCCTCCATCATGAACGACAACACGATGCACTACTGCCCGGGTTGCAGCCACGGTGTTGTGCACAAGCTGGTCGCCGAAGTCATCGAAGAAATGGGCATCGTTGACAAGACCATCGGCATTTCGCCGGTAGGTTGCGCCGTATTCGCCTACAACTACATCGACATCGACTGGCAGGAAGCCGCCCACGGCCGTGCCCCCGCCATGGCCACCGCTATCAAGCGCCTGCTGCCCGACCACTGCGTATTCACCTACCAGGGCGACGGTGACTTGGCCGCTATCGGTACCGCCGAGACCATTCACGCGTGCAACCGCGGCGAAAACATCGCCATCATCTTTATCAACAACGCCATCTACGGCATGACAGGCGGTCAAATGGCCCCGACCACGCTCGAAGGCATGAAAACCTCAACCTGTCCCTACGG
>JAGCZK010000139.1 GCA_017960065.1 Paludibacteraceae bacterium | reverse complement strand
TGCCGTGGAACACCATTTCGTCGCTGAGGCTGCCCAAAGGCTTTAAGGCCACCCTCTACACGGGCAACAACCTGGGTGGCACGTCGGCGTCGTACGGACAGGACAGCCCCTACGTCGGCGACAACATGAACGATAAGACGAATTCGATTCGGGTTGAACCCGACGGCGTGCGCGGACTCGACGGCACCTACAAGATTGTCGGACGCAACAGCGGCCAGTTCTGGGACATGGACGGCAACGGCACCGGCAATGGCACCCACCTGGTGCAATGGACCGACGAAGGCGACGAGCGTTACCAGCACTGGGTGTTGACCGAAGTGGAAAAGGGCGTCTATAAGATTCACAACGTCGGCTCGCCCAGCAAGGTGGCCGAGGTGAAGGGCGGCTCGAAGGAAAACCGCGCCGAGCTGCAGATTTACGACGACAACGGCGGCTATCACCAACAGTTCATCGCCTATCAGCCCGAGGCGGGCTGGTACCAGTGGGTGGTGCGCAACAGCGGCAAGATTGTCGAATTGCCCGACAACAGCCTGTCGGCCGGCACCCAGCTCAAGCTTTGGGACAACAACGGCCAGACCTGCTCGCACTGGCAGCTCTACAACGACCACTACACCAGCCTGGACGAAACGGCCGGGGCCGCAGGTGCGGTGCTCTACCCCTCGCCCGCCGATGAGTGGCTCTGCGTCGAGTTGGATGGCGAAGGCAGCCACACCGTTGTGCTGTGCAATCTGCAGGGCCAGGTTCTGGCGACGCAATCGACCGCCGAACCCTTGCTGCGTCTTCCCGTCGGCGCCTACGCCCCGGGCATGTACATCGCCCTGATCGACGGCGTCTGCCACAAATGGATCAAGCGCTAAATTAGCGGCAAAGGTGTCATAAGGAAAACACCACACGCTACCGCTCTTAACCGCGGATGCGCTGTACCAAGATTTTGACAGCCTCGTCGATGGAAGTCGACTCCTCGAGCAGCTTGACAAATGCACTGCCGACAATGCAGCCGCGGGTATGGGCGGCGGCCGCCTCAAAAGTCTCCTTGTTCGACACGCCAAACCCCACCATAAGCGGATTGCGCAGCTTCATGGCCTCAATGCGCTTGAAATACGCCTGCTTTTGGGCGTCGAAATCCTTCTGCGCCCCCGTGGTCGAAGCCGACGACACCAAATAGACAAAGCCCGAGCTGGCCGCATCGATCTCGCGTACGCGCTCGTCGGAGGTTTCGGGCGTTACCAGCAGGGTGAAGCACAGCCCGTACTTTTCGACAATCGGGGCAAACTCCTTGCGGTAAACGTCGAGCGGAATGTCGGGGATGATGAAACCGTCGATCCCCACCTCGACCGCCTTTTGGCAAAGGTTTTCGAAGCCAAACTGCAGCACCGGGTTGATATAGCCCATCAGCACGAGCGGCATGTCGGTGTAGCGGCGGATGTCTTTGAGCTGATCAAAGAGGCGCTGCTGGCTGATGCCGTTTTGGAGCGCCACCTGGCTGCTGTGCTGAATGACCGGCCCGTCGGCCATGGGGTCCGAAAACGGCATGCCGATTTCGACCATATCCACCCCGGCGGCATCGAGGGCACGGATGATGCCGACCGTATCGTCGAGCTGCGGGAAACCCGCCGTAAAATACACAGAAAGCAAGTTTTTTTTGTTGCTTGCAAACAATCGGTCAATTCTGTTCATATCGGTTTGTTTTTATTGTTTTCGCAATTGTTCGATGACTTTTTTGAGCCGGGCGATGTCTTTGAGCGCCGGCGCCGTTTCGAAACGGCTGTTGAGATCGACCCCCACCCATTTGGGCCACTGGCGGCCAAGCAGCTGCGACAGTTCCTGTTCGCCCAAGCCGCCGCTGATGAAAAAGGGCGTCGTGCCCTGATAATGGTCGAGCAGCGACCAGTCGAAGGTTTTTCCGGAGCCGCCAAAGTCGGTGCAATGCGTGTCGAACAGCAGGTAGTCGGTCGCCCAGCAATAGCTTTCGGCACGCTCCACGTCGGCCCGGCCAGACACCGAAATGGCCTTCAGCACCCGGCAGCCCGTTTGCAGGCGCACCATTTCGCAATCTTCGGGCGTTTCGTGCCCGTGCAGTTGGATGCAGTTGAATCCGAAGGCCCGGTGATAGGCCAGCATCTCGTCAACCGACGCGTTGACAAACACCCCCACCTTCTGTACGGGGCTCCACGAGGCGCCTTGGATGGCCGTGGACGCCAAGCCCACATACCGCGGCGAACCGGGATGGCAAATCAAGCCCATAAAGTCGGGGGTTAAGGCACGCAGCTGGCAGATATTGGTATCGTCGCGCATGCCACAAACTTTAATTAACAATGGTTTCATTCTTCGTGCAATTGTTGGATAAACTGACCCAATGCCTGGGCCGGGCGGGCGTGCGACATAAAGTGCTCGCCCATCAGAAAACCGCGCACGCCTTCGGCGCGGAGCCGGCGCACCGTTTGTACCTGCGACAGGCCGCTTTCGGCCACTTTGACGTGCCGGTCGCCGACCTGGCGCAAGATGCCCAGCGCCCGATCGACATCGACCCGGAAGGTACGCAGGTCGCGGTTGTTGACGCCCACCATGTCGGCCTCTTCGGGGATACGCGCCAACTCGTCGGGTTCGTAAAGCTCGTAGAGCACCTCGAGCCCCAGTTCGTGCGCCAGACAGGCCAACTCCCTGCTGGCGGCGGCGTCGAGGATGGAGGCGATGAGCAGCACCGCATCGGCTCCCGAGGCCTTGGCCAGATGCACCTGGTAGGGATCGATTACAAACTCCTTGAACAGCAGCGGCGTGTTGCGCAACACCTGCCGCGCCTGCTGCACATAGGTGTAGCCGCCGGCAAAGAACCAGCTGTCGGCCAGCACCGAAATGCCCGAGGCGCCGTAGGCCTCGTAGCCTGCCACCACCTGCCGCACATCGGCCCGCTCGTTGATAAAGCCCTTCGAAGGCGACCGCCGCTTAAACTCGGCGATGATGCCCGTGTCCGAACCTTTGAGCCGGGTGGCCAGCGACAGACCGGGGCGCAGGTACCATTCGCTGTCTTTGAGCACCTCGACCGGCAGCGAATGTTTGTATTCGGCCAACTCGAGGCGCTTGTGGGCTACTATTTCGTCTAAAATCGTCATAATCAAGCGTTTATTTCCTTAAACTTTTTCAAAGTTTCGTAGGCACGGCCGCTTTCGAGCGACTCGGTGGCCTGGGCCAGGCAATCGGCAATCGTCAGCTCGGGTTTCAGCACATGGATGGCAATGCTGGCATTGGCCAACACCACATGCTTTTGCTCGGGAGTCGATTCGTTTTTGAGCACCTGCTCGAAAATCGCGGCCGCACGCTCTTTGGTGGTGCCGCCCGAAAGCGCTTCGGGAGCCACCGTGCGGAAGCCCATTTCGGCCGGTGAAAAGATTTTTTCGAGCGTGTTGGAGCACATTTTGAACTCGCCGGTGAGCGAAATCTCGTCATATCCGTCGAGGCTGTTGACAATGGCATAATGAACGCCCAATTTCTGGTAAATATGCTGATACAGACGCATTTGTTCTAGATTGGCCACACCCAGCACCTGATACTTCGGTCGCGCCGGATTGACGAGCGGTCCCAGCAGGTTGAACACCGTCGGTATCTGCAGCGCCTTGCGGGTCGGCGCCACAAACTTCATGGCCTTGGCAAACAGCGGCGCATGCAGGTACGACAGGTTGCAGTGCTCGAGCGAGCGCAAGGCCTGGTCGCGGTCGGTGGCGAAACGCACGCCCTGGGCTTCGATGACGTTGCTGGCGCCACTCACCGAGCTGGCGGCGTAGTTGCCGTGCTTGACCACCTTGTAGCCCGCACCGGCCACCACAAAGCAGGCACAGGTCGAGATGTTGAAGGTGTTTTTGCCGTCGCCGCCCGTGCCGACAATGTCGAGCACATCGTAGGGTTTGGTGTCGATAAAGGTACCGGTTTCGAGAATGCCGTCGCGCAGGCCCAGCAGCTCGTCGATGGTGATGCTGCGCATCTGCCAGGCCATCATCAGGGCGGCCAGTTGGGCATCGCTATACGACTGCTGTACAATGTTGAGCAAGAGGGCCTTCGTTTCTTCGCGGGTCAGTTTTTCTTGATTGACCAAGGCGGTTAAGATCGCTTTCATACAGACGTGTTTATTTATGATTCAACCAGTTGGAAATGATGATTCGACCGTCGGGAGTCAGCACACTTTCGGGATGGAACTGAATGCCGCGGATGTCGTATTCGGCATGTTTGAGGCCCATGATAAAGCCTTCTTCGCTGGTGGCCGTCACCAGCAGCTCGGGCGGGAATCCGTTGATATCGACCACCCACGAGTGGTAGCGGCCGATGAGAATCGACGAAGGCAGCCCTTCGAACAGGTAGTCGTTGCCCAACAGGCGGCACGGGGTCTGGATACCGTGATACACCTCGGAGAGGTTGGTCAGCTTGCCGCCGAACACCTCGCCGATGGCCTGATGGCCCAGGCAGATGCCTAAAATCGGCTTTTTGCCGGCATAGCGGCGAATGACCTCGAGCAGCTGGCCGGCTTCCGAAGGGATGCCCGGGCCGGGCGAAAGGATGATTTTGTCGCAGGCATCGACCTGATTGAAATCCACTTGGTCGTTGCGCATCACCACCACACGGGCGCCGAGCTCCTTGACCAGATGCGACAGGTTGTAGGTAAACGAGTCGTAGTTGTCTATAATGGCTATTTTCATAAGAATCTGTTGTTTTAAGGGGTTTTACATGTTTTCTGCCATCAGGATTGCCTTTTTGAGGGCGCCCAATTTGCTGTTGACTTCCTGC
>JAGCZK010000016.1 GCA_017960065.1 Paludibacteraceae bacterium | reverse complement strand
TTTTTCAGGGAGTGATCATCGGTCTGATTACCTCGATTCCGGTCGGGCCGATTGCGGTGCTGTGCATCCAGCGCTGCCTGCAACGCGGTCGTCTGCACGGTTTCTTTTCGGGGCTGGGGGCTGCCACTTCCGACTCTCTCTACGCCCTGCTGGCCCTGTTGGGTCTGTCGTTTATCATCGATTTCATTAACCGCAACCTGCTGGTTATCCAGATTATCGGCAGTATGGTGGTGTTGGGCTTCGGTATCTACATTTTCCTCAAAAACCCGTCGTCGGACCTGCGCAAGAGCAAGGGAGGCAGCAGCAACTATTGGCAAGACTATGTGTCGGCCTTTGCGCTCACCCTGTCCAACCCCATGATCATCTTTCTTTTTTTGGGTGTGTTCGCGCGGTTCAACTTCTTGTCGAAGACGGCGCCCTGGTACGAGGTCATCGTGGGCATGGGAAGCGTGTTCGGCGGGGCCGCGTTGTGGTGGTTTTTGCTGACGTTGCTGGCCAGTGTTTTCCGCAAAAATTTCAATATCCGCGGCTTGTGGCTGCTCAATAAAATCACCGGTGCGATTATCAGCCTGCTGGCGGTAGGGTCGCTGGTGTGGTCGCTTACGGGTCATTCTGTGGGAGTCTGAATCATGCTTTGGTGGTTGGTTTTCGGGGCGTGGGTCGTGCTGATGGCCGTATATACCTGCCAGTGGATATCGCTTGGCAAACAGGCTTCTTTGCAGCCGACTTGCGAAGAAGCGCCGCCGGTAACGGTGGTGGTGGCCATGCGCAACGAAGAAAAACATGCCGAAACGTTGGTGCGCAACGTGCTCGGGCAAACCTATCGCCAGTTGCAGCTGATTGTGGTCGATGATGCCAGTGACGACCGGACAGCCGCCATATTACAGCCTTATGCCGATGCCGGGCGCCTGTTGTTATTACGGGCCAAGGGCGAAGGCAAGAAGAAAGCCCTGGCACAGGGTGTTTTGGCAGCCACGACCGAATATGTGCTTTTTACCGATGCCGACTGCCAGCTGTCGGAGCGCTGGGCCGAAACGCATGTCGCCTGCCTGCAACAGCACCGGGCGGCGCTCTCTGTCGGATTGGTCAAAACGCTGGGCGGCTCTAAGCTCGAACGTATCGAGGCGATGAGCCTGCAGGCGGTGACGGCGGGCAGTGTGCGATGTGGCCACGGGGTGATGTGCTCGGGTGCCAACTTGGCGGTGCGGCGCAGCGTTTACCTCGACTGCATGAGCGAGTTGCAGGCGCAGACCGCCTCGGGCGACGACATGTTTTTGCTGTCGGCCGTCAAGCGCCGTAAGGCCCGGGTGGTGTTTGTCCCGAACCGCCACGGCATCGTGACGACCGGGGCGGCCGGGGGGCTCTGGGCCTTTGTCGGACAGCGTGCCCGTTGGGTGGGCAAAGCGCGGTATTATACCGATTTCGACACGGTGGCGGTTGCCTGCCTCACCTTGTTGGTGCAGGTGCTGCTGTTGGCGGCGTTGGCGTTTGCGACGACCCGGCCTCAATGGCTTTGGGCCTGGCCGATATGCCTGGCGGCCGACTTCCCGCTTTTGTGGCTGACGGCGCGGCACTTGGATCAGACGGCCGATATGCGGGTGTATCCGCTGGCTTTCGTGCTCTATCCTTTTTATGTGGTGTTTATACTTATCCGTTCAATATTGCCTGTACAATGGAAACAAAGAACCCTTTGATTTTGGTGGCGGTTTCGCTGCTGCTGGTGTGCCTCACGGCCTGTGGCCGCTCGCAAGAGAAGAAGGCGCAATCTACTGAAAACGACAAAGTTTCGCTCGAAAGTCCGCTGGCCTTTTCGGTCGATTCGTGTTTTGCCTACCTGGTGGCCCAAACCGATTTCGGCGCGCGGGTGCCCGGAACGCCGGCCCACGAGGCCTGCCTCGACTGGTTGGTCAGCACGCTCCGTCGCCAGGGGGCAGCGGTCCAGTTGCAGAAGGCTAACTTGCAGGCTTTCAATGGAGTATCTCTTCCGTCCTCCAATATTACCGCCCAATTTAACCCGTCTGCGAATGAGCGTTTGTTGCTGGCGGCACACTGGGATTCGCGACCTGTGTGCGATGAGGACCCCGACTTGGCCATGCTCAACGAGCCGGTGCTGGGGGCCAACGACGGAGCCAGCGG
>JAGCZK010000138.1 GCA_017960065.1 Paludibacteraceae bacterium | reverse complement strand
AGCCCAAACGCTTCTTCGGCGCCGCGCGCAACATCGAAAACGGCGGCAGCCTCACCATCATCGCCACGGCCTTGACCGAAACCGGTTCGAAGATGGACGATGTGATTTTCGAGGAATTCAAGGGTACCGGCAACATGGAATTGCAGCTCGACCGCAAACTGGCCAACCGCCGCATCTTCCCGGCCATCGACATCATGGCCTCGAGCACCCGTCGCGACGACCTGCTGCTCGATCAGGGCACGCTCAACCGCATGTGGGTGCTGCGCCGCCATTTGTCGGACATGAACTCCATCGAAGCCATGGAATTTTTGCAGAAACACATGAGCGGGACCAAAGACAACGAAGAATTTTTGGTGTCGATGAACGGTTGATAATTTCTTGAGGAATTTGACACCAACTTGCTGATTTTATTGTACCTTTGCAGTCGGTTTTTTGGATAAAAATCCGCCAACCGGCCACAAAACGCGATTTATTTTTAAACATTTACTATAATGGCAAAAGAAAAGAAATTCTTAACCTGTGATGGTAACCAGGCTGCCGCACATATCTCGTATATGTTCTCGGAGGTAGCCGCCATCTACCCCATCACACCGTCGTCCACGATGGCAGAATACGTGGACGAATGGGCTGCCGCAGGGCGCAAAAACATCTTCGGTGAGACCGTTATGGTCCAGGAAATGCAATCTGAAGGCGGTGCCGCCGGTGCCGTTCACGGTTCGTTGCAGGCCGGTGCACTGACCACCACCTACACCGCATCGCAAGGTTTGTTGCTGATGATCCCCAACATGTACAAGATTGCGGGAGAATTGCTGCAGTGCGTATTCCACGTATCGGCCCGTACCTTGGATTCGCACGCCCTGTGTATCTTCGGTGACCACCAAGACGTGATGTCCTGCCGCCAAACCGGTTTCGCCATGTTGTGCGAAGGTTCGGTACAGGAAGTGATGGACTTGGCCGGCGTTGCCCACCTCTCGACGATCAAATCGCGTGTGCCCTTCGTCAACTTCTTCGACGGATTCCGCACCTCGCACGAAATCCAAAAAATCGAAGCCCTCGAAAACGAGGACTTGGCTCCGCTCATCGATCAAAAGGCTTTGGCAGAGTTCCGTCAACGCGCACTGAACCCCAACCAACCGGTAATGCGCGGTATGGCCGAAAACCCCGACTGCTTCTTCCAACACCGCGAAGCTTGCAATCCCTACTATGCCCAAGTGCCCGAAATCGTAGAGCACTACATGAAAGAGATTTCGAAAATCACCGGTCGCGAATACGGCTTGTTCAACTACTATGGTGACAAAAACGCCGAACGCGTGCTCATCGCCATGGGATCGGTTACCGAAGCCGCCCGCGAAGCCATCGACTACCTGATGGGCAAGGGGGAGAAAGTCGGCATGATCGCCGTTCACCTGTACCGTCCGTTCTCGGCCAAGCACTTCCTGGCTGCGCTGCCCAAATCGGCCAAACGCATCGCCGTGCTCGACCGTACCAAAGAACCGGGCGCCAATGGCGAACCGTTGTTCCTCGACGTCAAAGAAGTGCTCTTCGGACAAGCCAACGCTCCGCTCGTAGTAGGCGGCCGCTACGGTTTGGGCTCGAACGACACCACTCCGGCTCAGATCCTGGCTGTATTTGACAACCTCAAACTAGCCGAACCCAAAAACCAATTTACCATCGGCATTGTCGATGACATCACCTTCAGCTCGCTGCCCGTTGGCGAAGAAATCGCCCTCGGCGGCAAAGGCATGTTCGAAGCCAAATTCTACGGCTTGGGTGCCGACGGTACCGTAGGTGCCAACAAAAACTCGGTGAAGATCATCGGTGACAACACCAACAAACACTGCCAAGCCTACTTCTCGTACGACTCGAAGAAGTCGGGTGGTTTCACCTGCTCGCACTTGCGTTTCGGCGATTCGCCCATCCGCTCGACCTATTTGGTGAACACCCCGAACTTTGTAGCCTGCCACGTACAAGCCTACCTGCACATGTACGACGTTACGCGCGGTCTGCAAGAAGGCGGCACCTTCCTGTTGAACACCATCTGGGAAGGCGACACGCTGGTGAAGAACCTGCCCAACAACGTAAAACGTTATTTCGCACAAAAGAATATCAAGGTTTACTACATCAACGCCACCCAAATCGCACAGGAAATCGGTTTGGGCAACCGCACCAACACCATCCTCCAATCGGCGTTCTTCCGTATCACGGGGGTTATTCCGGTGGATCTGGCCGTAGAGCAGATGAAGAAATTCATCATGAAGTCGTACGGTAAGAAGGGCGAAGACGTGGTGAACAAAAACTACGCAGCCGTTGACCGCGGTGGCGAATACAAAGAGCTGAAAGTGGACAAGGCTTGGGCCAACCTGGCCGACGACGCCGCCAAAGCCAACAACGACCCCGAATTCATCAACAAGGTCGTTCGCCCCATCAACGCCCAAAACGGCGACTTGCTGCCCAGCTCGGCCTTCAAAGGCATCGAAGACGGCTCCTGGATGCCGGGTACCGCCAAATACGAAAAACGTGGCGTAGCCGCTTTCGTTCCGACCTGGAATGCCGAAAACTGTATCCAATGTAACAAGTGTGCGTTCGTTTGTCCTCACGCCTGCATCCGTCCGTTCGTTCTCGACGACAAGGAAGCTGCCGGTCTGAAAGCCGACATGATCGAAATGAAGGCTCCGATCGCCATGAAGGGCATGAAGTTCCGCATGCAAGTGGGCGTTATGGACTGCTTGGGTTGCGGCAACTGCGTGGACGTATGTCCGGGCAACCCGAAACTGGGTGGTCCTGCCTTGAAGATGGTTCCCCTCGAAGGCGAACTCAAAGAAGCCGCCAACTGGGAATACTGCGTGGCCAACGTCAAATCGAAACAAGATTTGGTGGACATCACCGCTTCGCCCAAAAACTCGCAATTCGCCACCCCGCTCTTCGAGTTCTCGGGTGCCTGCTCGGGTTGCGGCGAAACTCCGTATGTCAAATTGATCTCGCAACTGTTCGGCGACCGCGAAATCGTTGCCAACGCCACGGGTTGCTCTTCGATTTACTCGGGTTCGATTCCTTCGACTCCGTACACCACCAACGAAAAAGGTCAGGGTCCGGCTTGGGCCAACTCGCTGTTCGAAGACTTCTGCGAATTCGGTATGGGTATGCAGCTGGCCAACGAAAAGATGCGCGAACGTCTGACCCAACTCATGACCGACGCCCAATCGTGCGACAAATGCTCGAGCGAATTGAAGGGCCTGTTCAAAGAGTGGATCGAAAACAAAGACGACGCCAACAAGACCAAAGAACTGTACGCCAAGATCATGCCGCTCGTCAAAGCCTGCGGTTGCGACACCTGCAAGAAGATTGAAGCCCTCAGCGGTTACATCATCAAACGTTCGCAATGGATTATCGGTGGCGACGGTGCTTCGTACGACATCGGTTACGGTGGTCTCGACCACGTCATCGCTTCGGGCAAGAACGTCAACATCCTGGTACTCGACACCGAGGTATATTCGAACACCGGCGGTCAGGCTTCGAAAGCCACTCCGGTCGGCGCTATCGCCAAGTTCGCCGCTTCGGGCAAACGCGTACGCAAGAAAGACCTCGGCATGATTGCCACCACCTACGGTTATGTATATGTAGCCCAAGTGGCCATGGGTGCCGACCAAGCCCAATGCCTCAAGGCATTCCGCGAAGCCGAAGCTTACGACGGTCCTTCGATCATCATCGCCTACGCTCCCTGTATCAACCACGGCCTGAAGAAAGGCATGGGCAAAGCCCAAGCCGAAGAAGCCGCTGCCGTTGATTGCGGATACTGGCACTTGTGGCGTTACAACCCCGCTTTGGAAGAAGAAGGCAAGAACCCGTTCATGCTCGACAGCAAAGAGCCGAAATGGGAAGGCTTCCAAGAATTCCTCAAAGGGGAGGTTCGCTTCGCTTCTGTCATGAAACAATATCCGACCGAAGCCGCAGAACTGTTCGCCGCCTGCGAAGAAATGGCCAAGAAACGTTACCAAAGCTACGTCCGCATGACGACTTTGGACTGGTCGAAATAATCCGACCGACATACAAAAGGAAAAAGCGCTGGCAGTTTGCCGGCGCTTTTCTTTTATCAGAAGGAAACATACAGACAAAAAAAAAGACGCATACCATGCGTCTATCGTTCGAGCGCCTTACCGGCCCGATTAATAATTAAACCGAAGGATCTGCACCTCGCCGCTGCGCGAAACGATCTTCAGCATATAGGTGCCGTGATACAGGCTCAGATTGTCGAGGCGGATGGAATTCTGACCTTCGGAGGTCATGAATTTCGACGAGAAGACCGGTTGGCCCAAGAAGTTGAAAACCGTCAGTTGGATCTCCTCCGACTGCGTGTCGTCAAACCGCACCGTCAGCGAGCCGGACGTCGGATTGACCGCCAGATAACTGATGTCTGCGGAGGCAGCCATCGTCATCATAACCGTAGCTAATATCAAGAGGATTTTTTTCATATCCAGGTTTAATGCGACAAAGATAGTGAAAATTATTTAAAATGACACCGCTTTGCATAAATATTTATTAACACAACCACCACAGGCTACCCTGTAGGGCTTATTCGAGCGGCAAATTAAGCAATACGGACAGATTGGCCGTATTGTTATACAACGCCATATTCGACTGCCGCTGCTGCAAGTCGGCGGCACTCCAGGTCTTTTCGGCCAACAGGCCGAGCTGCCGGCAGATGTCTTCCGTTCCGTCGGCCACCACACAGGCCTGCTCCAACCCCGTGCCCGACAGCATGGCGGGGTTCACCAACACGAACGCCCCGGCGTGCAGAGCCTGCAAGAGTTTGAGTTTCAGACCGGTAGCCTGAAATGTCAGCAACAGATGGACATGGGCTTCGCGAATCAGGGTCGCCATTTCTTCCTTGCCCGGATTGCTGACAAAGCACAACTTGTCGTCGGAACAGTGATACGAAGGCAGCGAAGCGGCCGCCTTGCCGGCAATCACCAAGGGCAGCGGCGAATGAGGCAGAATTTCGCGGACCAGGTAGTCGGCCACTTTGCGGTTTTCGGCCACCTCAAAGTTGGCATGGTACAACACAAAGCCACCCAACCCGCGCGGCGCATCGCTAAGGCGGTCATCGTAGAACGAGTGCATCACCGCAACGGGCACCGAGGGGTAATGCGCGGCAAAGTAGGCGGCATCGGCTTCGGTCACCGAAAGAATCCGTTGGGCATGCTCCACAACCGGTTCGTAACGGCGGAGCCTCCAGGCCTCCAGACGGAAATACGCCCGGCGGAACCCGGCCGGACAGGCAGCGGCCAGCTGGCGGTAATAGTCGGGTTCGACATTGTGCATACGCACCCACTTGACACGGCCGGCCAAATCGGGATGCGCCAGCAGGGCGCAGGTATGCAGGCCCTCGAAAAGAATCGGGGCGTCGTCTTTTTTCAAATCCTCGAGCAGACGCTTGTGCTGGCGCGAGTTGACAATGTAAGGTTTTGACGAAAGTTGGGCAATCGGGCCGATCCGGCGCGGATACAGATAACACTCGCTCACCAGTTGCCGCAGCGAATCGTCGAGTCTGCGCCTTCCGTAGCAAAAACTGTGCAGCACCACCTCCACCCCGGCCTCCTTCAGGGCCCGGATGCGGTAATACACGTCGATTACCCCGCCGTAATCAGGAGGCGACGGCAACTGGAACGACACGATGTGCAATCGTTGGAGCATAGGATTCATCTTCGGTTAGCCTAATACAAAGATATGCATTTATACGCAAAAACAACAGCAAATACGGGATTTTTTCAATCATCGCCGGCATTTTGTTTATTTGTTAAATTATGTTATAATTAAAAATTTTTCCGACAGATGTGCGCACATTCGAAAAAAAAGTTTTACCTTTGTCTCAGTATTAGTTTTCTTCGTAAGAAAAAGATTAAGAATTAAGATGGGACAAATGGTGACCAAGCGCGGTTACCATTTGTTTTTTTATTCCCATCCGAAAAGTGTTTTTCCTTGAAATCTCCTCAAAAAACTTCGCCATTTTCCAAAATTTATTCGTAATTTT
>JAGCZK010000137.1 GCA_017960065.1 Paludibacteraceae bacterium | reverse complement strand
GAAGTTGTCGTTCAACACTTTGGCGATCGGAGCCAAGCAGTTGGTGGTGCAAGAAGCGTTCGAAACGAATTGGGTACCTTTTACATAGGTCTTTTCGTTTACACCGCATACGAACATCGGGGTGTCGTCTTTCGACGGAGCCGACATAACTACATATTTGGCACCGGCGTTGATGTGGGCCTGGGCTTTTTCTTTGGTCAAGAACAAACCGGTCGATTCAACTACGTATTCTGCGCCTACTTTGTCCCATGCCAATTCGTTCGGGTCTTTGCAAGCGGTAACGCGGATAGATTTGCCGTTTACGATGAGTTTGCTGTTTTCAACGTCGGCTTCGATGGTGCCGTCGAATTGACCGTGCATGGTGTCGTACTTCAGCATGTAAGCCAAGTAGTCAACCGGGCAAAGGTCGTTAATACCAACGATTTGAATGTCGTTTCTCGTTTGGGCGGCACGGAAAACAAAACGTCCGATACGGCCGAATCCATTAATACCTACTTTAATCATTTTGATAAATATTTAAGTGTTAAAAATTTCCGATGCAAAATTACACCTTTTTTTTAGATGTAGCACAAAAAAATACAATTCTTTTTCAACAAAAGAATTGTTAAGGGAAAAGCCCTGTCAGGAGCGGGTGCCTGTCATGGGGAAATGCCTTAGGCAATGCATTCGGTAGCCGCTTGCGTGCCGTTTTGTCCCAGTCCGCAGTTGCACGAAGAGGTTTGGCAGCTGACGAAGATAAACATCGATGCAATCAAAGTAACGGCGAGAAGAATAATCTTTTTCATAAATAGGTAAGCATTTAGTAATGCAAATTTAGCAATAATTTTGAAAATAATGACTTTCTCCCTCCGATTTTTTTGTAATTTTGTGGCAATTCCAAACAAAAAACAGACAAACCGGCATGAAACCATTGGCAGAACGACTGCGTCCCGAAACGCTCGACCGTTACATCGGCCAGAAACACCTGGTCGGCGAGGGGGCGGTGTTGCGCAAAATGGCCGAAAGCGGCCGGATCAATTCGTTTATCCTCTGGGGGCCTCCCGGGGTGGGCAAAACCACGCTGGCCTACATTTTGGCCAAGTCGTGCGAGGTGCCGTTCTTTTCGCTCAGTGCCGTCAGCTCGTCGGTCAAGGATGTGCGCGACGTCATCGAAAAGGCCCAGAAATCCATGTTCTTCAACACGGCTTCACCTATATTATTTATAGATGAGATTCACCGCTTCAGCAAATCGCAGCAGGATTCGCTGTTGGCGGCTGTCGAAAAGGGAATCGTGACGCTGATTGGGGCGACCACCGAAAACCCGTCGTTCGAGGTGATCACGCCGTTGCTTTCGCGTTGCGCCGTGTATGTGCTCAAGCTGCTCGAGCGCGACGACCTGCAGTCGTTGCTGGAGTATGCCCTCGCCAACGACGAGGTGCTCAAGGAAAAGAAAATCGAACTGCGCGAGACCGAAGCCCTGATGCGCTTTTCGGGCGGGGATGCGCGCAAGCTGCTCAATGCCCTCGAAATGGTGTGCAGCGCTGTGGGCGGGAACAATACCGATAAAATCGTCATTACCGACCAGGCGGTCGTGGATTGCCTGCAGGCCAACCTGGCCATGTACGACAAGCTGGGCGACATGCACTACGATATCATCTCCGCGTTTATCAAGTCGAGTCGCGGCAGCGATCCGCAGGCCGCGGTCTATTGGCTGGCCCGGATGGTCGAGGGGGGCGAGGACCCCAAGTTCATTGCCCGACGGCTGATGATTTCGGCGGCCGAAGATATCGGTCTGGCCAATCCCAACGCCCTGTTGCTGGCCAACGCCTGCTTTGAGTCGGTGCAGAAAATCGGCTGGCCCGAAGCGCGCATCGCCTTGTCCGAAACTGCCATCTATCTGGCCACTTCGCCCAAGAGCAACTCGGCTTACCTGGCTATCGGCGCCGCCCTCGACGAAGTGAAACGCTCGGGCAACCTGCCGGTCCCCCTGCATTTGCGCAACGCGCCGACCACCATGCTCAAAAAGATGGGACACGGGGCCGATTACAAGTATCCCCACGATTTTGAAGGCCATTTTGTCGAACAGCAGTACTTGCCCGACGCCATTCGCGGCAAGCAGTTCTGGCAGGCCCAAAACAACGAGGCCGAGGCCCGTCTCTGGCAACGTATCCGACAATGGTGGAAACGCTGACGCCACAATCCGGTGCGATGCAGCTGACGGTCGCCGATCTGCATCGTTGGTTTCTCGAATTCAATCCGCTGTATTTCGACGGACAACTGCCCGAACCTTCGTGGAAAATCGGGCGGCGCAAGTCGTCGGTGCTCGGCTACTTTAGGCCCGATTGCAGCCTGATTGCCGTGTCGGCCTATTATCCGCTCGACGAGCAGGCCTACCGGACGACCCTTTTGCACGAAATGATTCATTTGTGGCAGCATGCGGTTTTGCACTTGCGCCGCGGCAATCACGGTGACACGTTCAGGCAGAAGGCCGAGGCGATTCGCCGGCAAAGCGACGGCCGCTATGTGATTACCCGTTGTACGCGTTTGCCCGAGCAGGTGGTGCAGACAAGGGCCGAAGCGCCGAAGCCGGTAAACTGCTATGTCTTTGTATGGCCCGATGGCGACGGATATGCCCTGTGCCGCGCCAGCGGCCCGAACCTGCGCTACCTCTACCGGCAGGTGCTGCAGCCCCGTTTTTCGGAGATCCGGCTGTACCTGTGCCGGGGAGTGGAGTTTCGCCGGATGCGCAATTCGCGGAAGGTGGCACATTATTATAAATACAGCGCCGCCGACTGGCAGACGAAAATCCAGCCCGCGGTCTGCCGCGAAATTTCGCTTCCGAAATCCCTTGGCGGGATGTTCATAAATATTTTAAAAAATATCCGGTAATATTTTTGCGAGAGAAAAAAAAGCACTACCTTTGCACCAATTTGAGCCAACGAAAAATGAACGGAATTTTGAAACATAAGATGAGTACCCATGCGAAACCGCTGGACTTGTTTATTTGTTGTCATTTTTCCTGTTGATGCGTTAGATAGTTGTTTCTAACGCATTTTTTTTGTGCCCAAAGACGAGGAATGCAAATTCTAACAGTATAAGATATGAAAAAGACGTTTAAAAAAGTGATTTTGCTTGGCTCCGGTGCATTGAAGATCGGACAAGCGGGTGAATTTGACTATTCGGGTTCGCAAGCATTGAAAGCCATGCGTCAGGAAGGGATCGAAACCATCCTGATCAACCCGAACATCGCTACCATCCAAACCTCGGAAGGAGTGGCTGACAAAGTGTATTTTCTGCCGGTAACCACTCATTTTGTTACGGAAATCATTAAAAAAGAACGTCCCGACGGTATCTTGCTGGCCTTCGGCGGACAAACCGCGCTCAACTGCGGTACCGAACTGTACAACTCCGGCGTGCTCAAAGAGTACGGGGTGGAGGTGCTGGGTACTTCGGTCGAAGCCATCATGGTGACCGAAGATCGCGACCTGTTCGTCAAGAGTCTGAACCAAATCGATGCCAAGACCCCGGTTTCGCAAGCCGTTGAGTCGATGGAAGACGCCCTCAAGGTGGCACACCGCCTGGGCTTCCCGGTGATGGTCCGCTCGGCTTACGCCCTCGGTGGTTTGGGCTCGGGTGTCTGCTCCAACGAAACCGAATTCAAGGCCTTGTGCGAAAGCGCCCTGTCGTATTCCAAACAGATTTTGGTGGAAGAGAGCCTCAAGGGCTGGAAGGAAATCGAGTTTGAGGTGATTCGCGACGCCAACGACCACTGCTTCACGGTAGTGCCGATGGAAAACGTTGACCCGCTCGGTATCCACACCGGCGAAAGTATTGTGGTGGCGCCGATTCAGACCTTGTCTGAGGCACAGATCAAAATGTTGCAGGAAATCACCATCAAGGTGGTTCGCCACATCGGCATCGTGGGCGAGTGCAACATCCAGTTCGCCTTCAACGCCGAAACCAACGACTACCGCATCATCGAAATCAACGCCCGTTTGAGCCGCTCGTCGGCCTTGGCTTCGAAAGCCTCGGGTTATCCTTTGGCCTATGTGGCCGCCAAGTTGGCTTTGGGTTACACCCTCGACCAAATCGGCGAAATGGGCACGCCCAATTCGGCCTATGTGGCTCCTTCGGTCGATTACATCGTGGCCAAGATCCCCCGCTGGGACTTGACCAAGTTTGTCGGCGTAAGCCGCGAAATCGGTTCTTCGATGAAATCGGTCGGCGAAATCATGTCGATCGGCCAGTCGTTCGAAGAAATCATGCAGAAGGGTCTGCGTATGATCGGTCAGGGCATGCACGGCTTCGTTGGCAACAACGACCTGCACTTCGATGACATCGAAACCGCCTTGTCGCACCCGACCGATTTGCGTATCTTCGCAATCGCCGATGCCTTCGAAAAAGGCTACACGATCGGTCAAATCGAAAAACTGACCAAAATTGACCCCTGGTTCCTCGGCAAACTCGAGAACATCTACAAGTTTACCAAGGTGCTGGGCCAATTCAAGAAAATCGAGGACATTACCCCCGAAGTGATGAAAGAGGCCAAGCGTTTGGGCTTCTCCGACTTCCAAATCGCCCGCTATGTCGAAAATCCCTCGGGCAACATGGAAAAAGAAATGCTGCGCGTGCGCGCTTTGCGTAAAAAACAGTCGGTTACCCCGAATGTGCGCCGCATCAACACCGTCGCTTCCGAAGATCCTTCGAAAACCAACTACCTGTACTTTACCTACGGTGCCCCGGCTACCTTCAACTTGCAGAAGTCGGGCAAGGAAACCGTGGTGGTGCTCGGTTCGGGTGCCTACCGTATCGGTTCGTCGGTAGAGTTTGACTGGTGCTCGGTCAACGCCGTACAAACCGCCCGCAAACTGGGTTATGAATCGGTGATGATCAACTACAACCCAGAAACGGTTTCGACCGACTATGACATGTGCGACCGCCTGTACTTCGACGAATTGTCGTTCGAACGCGTGCTCGACGTGCTCGATTCGGAAAAACCCAAAGGCGTGTTTATCTCGATGGGTGGCCAAATCCCCAACAACCTGGCTACCAAGCTCGACCGTCAGGGAGTGCCTATCTTTGGCACCTCGGCTACCGACATCGACCGTGCCGAAGACCGTCACAAATTCTCGGCCATGTTGGACAGCATCGGCGTCGATCAGCCGCGTTGGTGCGAGTTGACCAGCTTTGAGGACATCGACAAGTTCGTGGCCGAAGTCGGCTATCCGGTGCTGATCCGTCCGTCGTATGTGCTTTCGGGTGCCGCCATGAACGTATGCTACGACAAAGAGCAGGTGCACACCTTCCTGACCGTAGCCGCCAAGGTGTCGAAAGACCATCCGGTAGTGGTGTCGTCGTTCCTGCAGAATGCCAAGGAAATCGAGTTCGACGCCGTGGCCAACAACGGCGAGATTGTCGAATACGCCATCTCCGAGCACGTCGAATTTGCCGGTGTGCACTCGGGCGACGCTACGCTGGTATTCCCGGCCCAAAAGATTTATTTCGAAACCATGCGCCGCATCAAAAAGATTTCGAAGAAAATCGCCAAGGAACTGCACATTACCGGTCCGTTCAATATCCAATACCTGGCCAAGAACAACGATGTCAAGGTGATTGAATGTAACTTGCGCGCTTCGCGTTCGTTCCCCTTCGTGTCGAAGGTGTTGGGCCGCAACTTTATCGAAACCGCTACCCGCATCATGCTGGGCGCCCCCTATACCAAACCCGATTCTTCGGTGTTCGATATCGAGCGCATCGGTGTCAAGGCTTCGCAGTTCTCGTTCGCTCGTCTGCACAAGGCCGACCCGATTTTGGGCGTCGATATGTCTTCGACCGGTGAGGTAGGCTGCATCGGCGATTCGTTCAGCGAAGCCCTCCTGACTTCGATGATTGCCGTAGGGTGCAAAATCCCGGCCAAAAACATCATGGTGTCGTCGGGCGAAGCCAAATCCAAAGTCGATTTGCTCGAACCGTGCCAGAGACTGCAAGCCGCCGGTTACAACATCTTCGCTACGGCCGGAACCCAGAAGTTCCTGCAGGAAAACGGCGTGAAGGCCACCGTGGTGGGTTGGCCCGACGAAGACAGCAAGCTCAAAATTACCGACATGATGGCCAACAAAGAGTTCGATCTGGTAATCAACATCCCGAAAAACCAGACCAAGCGCGAACTGACCAACGGTTACAAAATCCGTCGCGCCGCCATCGACCACAACATTCCGTTGTTGACCAACGCCCGTTTGGCCAGCGCCTTCATCCACGCATTCTGCAAGATGAAGGAAAACGATATCCAGATCAAAGACTGGGAATCGTACAAAAAAGCCTGATCGGGTTGACTGATAACTCAAGAAAAGGGGGATGGCCTGGCCGTCCCTCTTTTTTTGTTGAAAAAAACGGGGGTGAAATGCCTGCATTAACCGAAAATTTCATTAACTTTGAAATCGTTTGCGGCTGCAGGGTGCAGCCGTGCCTAACTTGCTAATTTTTTAAAATCATTTTTATGGAAAAACAAAACAAAAATTATGTGTTGCCCATAGTGGTCATGTTCCTGCTTTATTTCATGATCGCGTTCGTAACCAACTTTGCCGGTTCGATGGGCTCGATTGTCAAAAACCAGTTCGGTGTCAGCAACGCCCTCGCCCTGCTTGGCTTGGCGGTCAATTTCATCGCTTATGCCTTCATG
>JAGCZK010000136.1 GCA_017960065.1 Paludibacteraceae bacterium | reverse complement strand
TTATAAGCCATACATTATTGCGCTTGCTGACTTTTATCGTTGACTACATCATTGATTTCAGTGATAATTTCCTGACAGCGGCTGCGAGAAATACGAATGTTGGTACCCACAACAATCATGTCCTCGTTGGTAGGGATTCCCTTGTAATTGATCGTTGTGGCATGTTCGCCAAGCGTATTGTCGTTTGTCAAATCATAGGCAGGAGATAGTGTCCATTTGCCGTCGCAACAGATAAAGCTGAAATTTCTAGCATGATCATCAAAATTACCTATCGCGACATTAAACACCATACGGCGGAATTGCTGCTCCACCTCATCGGGAGATTGTGTCAAAAAACCAGTTAGCTGAAGCAAACTATGGTAATCCATTTTAGGCGGGTTAATTGACTCATCCAAAAGCCCGCTGGCCGTAACCACATGCAGCCGTTGACCCTTTTCTATATCAAAACGCCTTGAGGCAAAGTATTTGCCCTCTATCAACTTAAAGTCGGGAACAACAATGCCACATTGGCGAGCCATTTGATTATAGTAGTATTCCAACTCACCGATATTTTTGGGGTCATACGGGTGACGGAATTTGACGAGCCAATGACCTTCTTTATCAGAATAAATACATTTTGGACGCGCTCCTCCCGAATTGCCGCTTTTAAAAAATAGCGCATCCATATTCTCTTCTGTTTTTTCTGACAAAACATCGAGGACCATTTGTTGCATTTGATCGAAAGAGCCTTGCCAAGAAATTGGTGGAAGTTGAAAATCGGGTTCATACGTTAAGGCCCCCATCCCAGAGCAACCCACCAAACACAAACGTTGGACGGGCGTAAGCGCTTCGTAATTATCTCCTGATTTTTTGAGCATTTTTCTAAGCAGATATTCTCCATAACCGCCAGGCAGGCTGTCTTCAAAAACGCCAAAGTTCCCATTGAATGGGAAATAATTCGCCATCATCAATCCCGGCTTGAGCGGAAGTTTCAGTGGCGAAATGGAGAATCCGTCAGTCAACCATCTCTTATCGTATTCAAACAGGCATCTTTGATTGGTTCCGACCGATAGCGTCCCCACTTTCGTGTCATGATACATCACACGTACCGATTGCACATCTGTTATCATATCCCTCGTTTTTTGTTTTTATTCTTGTTAATCTCCAACAATTCCTCCATAGTGTCATATTTGGGCTGTGAAAGAAGTTGCATGATTTCTTCAGAATATCCCAACGCCTTGGCTAACTTGACATACGATTCTAACGAAATAGCATGTTTCAACTCGAACCGCTGGATACTTGAAGCAGGCACCCCGCTCATTTCTGACAAGCTTTTGGTTGAAATTCGTTTTTCGAGGCGTCTGGCTTTCAAATTTTCGGCCAAGTGCTGCATTGTCACCTGTAGCGGATAAGGATCAAAGATATATTTGTTACGCATCATATATTATGTGTAAATACTAAATATTAAAAATAACGCATCATATATTAAGCACAAATATATAAGGAATATTCTAAAAAAACCAATAAAACAAAGAAAAAACTCTAGTATAGAGTTTGGAAATTAAGAGAATAAAGAAAAACCAGCGGGAACTGATAAAAAACAGCCAGATTCCGCTAATTATACGAAGTTCTTTAGAGGCAAAAAATTATGCAAATCTTCAGTGCTACTGAAAATTTGCATAAAATCTTCGGGCGTTTTTGAGGGCAAAATCAGTTTCCTTGCTCCGACATGAATTTGATGCGGACCAAACGGATTTCGTCTTCGGTGTAGTCGCCGCCGAGCTCGGTCATGGCTTCGTCGATATCGGGCGTGTTCGATTCGCGGAAATACTCGTAGATGTCTTCAACATGCTCCGGATCAATGTCTTCGAGGGCGTAGTCGATGTTGATTTTGGTGCCCGAATAGACGATCGACTCCAGCTCATCGAGCAGCTCCTGGCCGTCGAGGCCTTTCGAGATGGCGATGTCTTTGAGGCTGATGCGACGGTCGATGGCCTGAATGATAAACACCTTCTGGGCCGACTTTTTGGCCACGGTGCGTACCCGAAGGTCTTCGGGGCGTTCGATTTCGTTTTCCTGAACGTGTGTCTTGATCAGCTTAATCACCTCTTCGCCAAAGCGTTTGGCCTTGCCTTCGCCTACGCCGGGGATGTTTTTCAACTCTTCGATCGTAATGGGGTAGGTGGTGGCCATTGACTCCAGCGAGGGGTCTTGGAAGATGACGTACGGAGGCAGTCCGTATTGTTTCGACAGCTTTTTACGCAAGTCTTTGAGCATCGAGAACAGCGCGTCGTCGGCCGCGCAAGAGCCGCCGCTGCTGGTGGGCAGTTCTTCCTCCTCGTCGTCGAAGTCGTTGTCTTTGGTGATGGTGAAAGAGGTCGGGTTTTTCAAAAATTTGTGTCCGGCACTCGTCACACTCAGCACGCCGTAGTTTTCAATGCCTTTTTCGATATAACCGGCAATGGTGGCCTGGCGGATGACCGCATTCCACACCGAGGGGTCTTCGGTCGAACCGGTGCCAAACACCTCCAGTTCATCGTGTTTGTAATCCAACACTTCCGAGTTCTCTTTGCCGATAATGACGTTGACAATATGGTCCGACTTAAATTTTTCTTTAACAGCGAGGATCGTATCCAATACGGTGCACAATAATTCTTGGGCTTCCATTTGTTTTTTAGGATGTAGGCAGTTGTCGCAATTACCGCAGTTGTCCTGGTCGTATTCTTCCCCAAAGTAATGCAACAACAATTTGCGCCGACAAACCGACGATTCGGCGTATGCGGCCGTTTCAGCCAGTAGCTGCCGACCGATTTCCTGTTCCGAAATCAGTTTGTTCTGCGTAAATTTTTCGAGTTTCTGTAAATCTTTGTTTGAATAAAAGGCGATGCAACGGCCTTCGCCGCCATCGCGTCCGGCCCGTCCGGTTTCCTGATAGTAACCTTCCAGGCTTTTGGGAATGTCGTAGTGAATGACATACCGCACGTCGGGTTTGTCGATGCCCATGCCAAAGGCAATGGTCGCCACAATGACCTCCACCTTTTCCATCAGGAACATGTCTTGCGTTTCGGAACGCTTGTCCGACTCGAGGCCGGCGTGGTAGTGCAGGGCGTTGATGCCGTTGATGCGCAGGATTTCGGCCAGTTCCTCCACCTTTTTGCGCGACAGGCAGTAAATGATGCCCGACTTGCCTTCTTGTGTCTTGATGAATTTGATGATTTCGCGGTCGATGGTCTTGGGGTTCTTGGGGCGTACCTCGTAATAGAGGTTCGGCCGGTTGAACGAAGACTTGAAGACCGTGGCATTCGGCATTTCCAGGTTCTTTTGTATGTCGTGCTGTACCTTCGGCGTAGCCGTGGCGGTCAGGGCGATGACGGGAGCCGCTCCGATTTCTTTGATGATTTCGCGGATACGGCGGTATTCCGGACGGAAATCGTGTCCCCATTCCGAAATACAGTGGGCTTCGTCAACGGCATAAAAAGAAATTTTCACCCCGTGCAGGAAGTTGATGTTTTCGAGTTTTGTCAGCGATTCGGGAGCCACATACAGCAGCTTGGTCTTGCCCGACAGCACATCGTTTTTCACGTCATCAATGGCCGCCTTCGACAAAGACGAATTGATAAAGTGGGCGATGCCGTCTTCTTCGCTAAACGAGCGCATGGCGTCCACCTGATTCTTCATCAATGCGATGAGCGGCGAAATCACCACCGCCACGCCGTCCATCAAAAGCGACGGCAACTGGTAGCATAGCGACTTGCCGCCGCCGGTCGGCATCAGTACAAAGGTATCCTTGCCTTCCATCAGATTTCTGATGATGGCCTCCTGATTCCCTTTGAAAGAGTCGAATCCGAAATGCTCCTTCAGCGCATTAATCAATTCATTGTGTTCTGCCATGGTTTAGCAAAAATAATAAATCACTGGCAATAATCAAAACTTTTCAAAGTTTAATTGCTGGTCTCAAACAATTCGCTTTTCAATCTTTCCAATCTTCGACAGGGCGGTTTCCTTGTCGATGGTCAGCGATTTGGGATGCTCCGACGGCACGTCGAACATAAAGTCCATCATCACCGTTTCGGTCATCGAACGCAGGCCGCGGGCCCCGAGTTTGAATTCGATGGCTTTATCGACAAACACGTCGAGCGCCTCGTCGGTAAAGTCGAGTTTCACGCCGTCCATGGCAAACAGTTTGATGTATTGCTTGACGATTGAGTTCTTGGGCTCGGTCAGAATCCGTTTGAGGCTGGCGCGGTCGAGCGGTTCGAGGTGGGTCAGAATCGGCAGGCGTCCGATGATTTCCGGAATCAGGCCGAACGACTTCAGGTCTTGCGGCGCCACGTATTGCAGCAGGTTCGAGCGGTCGATCTTGTGGATGTCCTTCGAAGCGCTGTAGCCCACCGACTTGGTGTTCAGGCGCGCACCGATTTTCTTTTCGATGCCGTCGAAGGCGCCTCCGCAGATAAACAGGATGTTGCGCGTATCTACGGCAATCATGCGTTGTTCGGGATGTTTGCGCCCGCCTTGTGGCGGAACGTTCACCACCGAGCCTTCGAGCAGCTTGAGCAGGCCTTGCTGCACGCCCTCGCCGCTGACGTCGCGTGTAATCGACGGGTTGTCGCCTTTGCGGGCGATTTTGTCGATTTCGTCGATGAAGACGATGCCGCGTTCGGCGGCAGCCACGTCATAGTCCGACACCTGTAGCAGGCGGGTCAGGATACTTTCGATGTCTTCGCCCACATAGCCGGCCTCGGTAAAGACCGTGGCATCGACAATGGTGAACGGCACGTGCAGCTTTTTGGCGATGGTGCGGGCCAGCAGGGTTTTGCCGGTGCCGGTGGGGCCGACCATCACCACGTTCGACTTTTCGATTTCGACATCGTCGCCTGCGTCTTTTTGCAACAGGCGTTTGTAGTGGTTGTACACCACCACGCTCAAATTCTTTTTGGCTTCGTCCTGGCCAATGACGTACTGGTCGAGAAACTCCTTGATTTCGCGTGGCTTCGGAAGTTCTTCCGCTTTCAGTTCGGGAGCTTTACGGGCGGCGCTTTTGGTTTCGCTGATGAACTCCGCCACGCGTTCGGCACATTCGTCGCAAATGTGGGCTTCCAAGCCGGTCAGCAGCAGCCCTACCTCTTTTTCGTCGCGGCCGCAGAAACTGCAATGTTTGGGAGTCTTAGCCATTATTTAGCGCGTTGGTTAATCAGCACCTCGTCGATCATGCCGTATGCTTTGGCCTCTTCGGCGGTCATCCAGTAGTCGCGGTCCGAATCTTTTTCGATCCGTTTGAACGGATTGCCCGAATGGTCGGCGATGATGGTGTAGAGTTCTTTTTTGAGTTTTTGGATTTCGCGGGCGGTGATTTCAATGTCCGAAGCCTGTCCTTGCGCTCCGCCCATCGGTTGGTGAATCATGACGCGCGAGTGCTTCAGGGCCGAGCGTTTGCCTTTGGCTCCGGCTGTCAGCAATACGGCGCCCATCGAGGCGGCCATGCCGGTGCAGATGGTGGCCACGTCGCTCGAAATGAACTGCATGGTATCGTAGATGCCCAGGCCGGCATAGACCGAGCCGCCGGGGGTGTTGAGGTAAATCGAGATGTCCTTGCCCGGATCGGTCGAGTCGAGATAGAGCAATTGGGCTTGAATCACGTTGGCGGTGTAGTCGTCAATGGCCGTGCCGAGAAAGATGATGCGATCCATCATCAGACGCGAAAACACATCCATTTGAGCCACATTGAGCTGGCGTTCCTCGATGATGGTCGGGTTGATGTAACTGCTGGTCACATCTTGGTACTGCTCCAAAGCCAACCGGTTCATTCCCAGATGTTTGGTAGCGTACTTTTGAAAATCATTTTGCATATAAACAGAATTAAACGGTTTTACCAGTATCAGTTTGGGCGGCGGAGGGCCGCATCGTTGAGCAAAGGTATAAAATTCCATTGAACATACACAAATATCGTGCCAAGTTTTTTGCGGCTTTCATTCTCTTTGCGTAACTTTGCCCTACCAAATCGAAACAAAAATGAAACCAAGTATTGCGATTGTTGCCGGAGGGGATTCCTCCGAATCTGAAGTTTCCTTGCGCAGTGCACAAGGCATCCGTTCGTTTATCGACGCCGACCGGTACGACACCACCCTGGTGACCATTCATGGCGGCGAGTGGCTGGCGCGGCCTTCCGAAACCGAGAGCTATCCGATCGACAAAGACGACTTTTCATATTGCAAAGACGGTCAGAAACACCGCTTCGACTTTGCCTACATCACCATACACGGAACCCCGGGCGAAAATGGCATTCTGCAAGGCTATTTCGACCTTATCGGGATGAAATACTCGTGCTGCGGCGTGCTTGCTGCGGCGCTGACCTTCAACAAGTTCGCCTGCAACCGCTACTTGCAGGCCTTCGGCGCTAAAATCGCCCGTTCGGTGCTGCTGCGCAAAGGCCAGGCCTACTCGGCCGCCGACATCGTCAAGGAGCTTGGCTTGCCGTGCTTTGTCAAGTCCAATGTGGGGGGCAGCAGTTTCGGAGTGACCAAGGTCAAAGAGGCCTCGCAGTTCGACGCCGCCGTCAGTCGCGCCTTCCAAGAGGGCGATGAGGTGATTGTCGAGTCTTTCCTCAAAGGCACCGAGTTGACCAGCGGCATGTACAAAACCAAGACCAAAACTGTCAACTTCCCCCTGACCGAGGTGGTGACGGCCAATGAATTCTTCGACTACGACGCCAAATACAACGGACAGGTGCAGGAGATTACCCCGGCCCGTCTGTCGCCCGAGCTGACGGCCGAAATCCAACGCCAGACGGCCTATTACTACGACGTGATGGGCTGTAAGGGCATCGTGCGCATCGACTTTATCGTAACCGAAGACGGCGTGCCCCATGTACTCGAGGCCAACACCACTCCGGGCATGACGGCCACCAGCTTCATTCCGCAGCAGGTGCGTGCCGCCGGGCTCGATATCAAAGACGTGATGACCGACATCATCGAAAACGAAATAGGACGCTAAGCGATTTGCCATGATGGAGGAGAATGTAATCGAAAAACTGCAGCAGCGTTTTGAGCGGGCGCTCAAATCCTGTTCTTTTTCAGGCGAGCCGCAAGGCTTGTACGACCCCATCGGCTATGTGTTGTCGATAGGCGGCAAGCGCGTGCGTCCGACGCTTTGTCTGCTGGCCTGCCGGCTCTACGGAGGCGACGAATCCATTGCCATGAAGGCGGCCATGGGGTTGGAGGTTTTCCACAACTTCACCCTCTTGCACGACGACATCATGGACCGTGCCGACACCCGTCGCGGCCAAGCCACGGTGCATGTCAAGTGGAACGACAACGTGGCCATTCTTTCGGGCGATGCGATGTTGATCAAGGCATATCAGCTGATGTCGGGCGTCCCCGAGGCTTCGCAGGCCCGAGTCAACGAAATCTTCTCCCAAACCGCCCTCGAGGTGTGCGAAGGCCAGCAATACGACATGGACTTTGAACATAGCGACCAGGTCAGTCTCGACGATTACCTGCGCATGATCCGCCTCAAGACGGCTGTCCTGCTTGCCGCCTCGTTGCAGATTGGCGCGCTCTTGGGGGGCGCCGACAAGTTCAATCAGGAAAAACTTTACGAATTCGGAATCCAAATGGGCCTGGCCTTCCAACTCCGCGACGATTTGCTCGATGCGTTTGGCGACCCCAAACTATTTGGCAAGAAAATCGGGGGCGATATCCGCTGCGGCAAACGCACTTACCTGCGTCTCGTGGCCGAGCAGGCCGCCGATGCCCAAACCAAGGCCGCATTGCAGCAACTCTTTGCGCTGCCGGCTTCGCAAGACGGGCCGAAGGTGGAGCAGGTACTGGCCATCTACAAGGCCTTGGGCGTCAAAGAGGCGACCGAAGCGGCCATCGAAAAGTGTTTTGCAAAATCGATGGTGCTGGTTGACAGTCTCGACCTTCAGGATGAGCAGAAAGAAGTGCTGACGCGCATCGCCCACGACCTGACCGGCCGCGAGCGCTAATCCAGACATTTTAGAAAATCAAGGTACTTGCAGCTGGTTGAAGGCTTCGCGGTTGCCGTTGAACACGTTGATGTCAACGGCGTGCAGTGGGCAGCCGATGATGCGGCCGCGGTCGGAGCACTGCCAGAATTGGTAGGCGACCGAGGGTTTGTACGGGTAGCGGGCAATCCAAAACAGGTAGTCGGCAAAATCCGGCTGTTTTTCGAAATAATCCTTATAAAATTTGTGATAGGTGTAGATGAGGGGTTTGCAGCCGTAGTGCTTTTCGACGGCCGTCAGCCAGATTTTTACCGAACGGCGCAGCTGGTCGGGAGTTTGTGCGGGTTCTCCCTCGATGTCGAGTACCGGCGGCAGGTCGCCGCTTTGCAGGCCGGCGTAGGCGATGAAGTTTTCGGCCTGTTTGGCGGGGTCGGCCTGGTAGCTGTAAAAGTGGTAGGCGCCGAAACGGATCTTGTTTTGGCGGATGCCCTGGCGGTTGTATTCGTAGCGCCAGTCGTGCATGGTTTCCCCTTCGGTGGCCTTGGCGTATGCAAAATCGACGCGCCGGCGCAGGTGGGAGGTGTCGAGCTGGGCGCTGAGGATGCGGCGGCTGTTGTAGTTGAAGCACACCGAGTCCCAGGCAATCTTGCCCTGGTGGTGCGACACGTCGATGCCGACGATTTCGGAAGTGGGCAGCGAACATTTGCCGGCGTAGTAGGCCATGGTCTGCATCAACCCGTAGTGCAATAGTGCAAACATGGCGAGCAGCACCGCCACCGCCAGGGTGGAGAGGCCGATTCCCCAGTGCAGCAGACGTTGCGACAACCGCTTGCTTTTCTTATTGGATTTACGGGATGCCAAGGAAACGAAATTTTCTGGGCAAAGATACAATAAATATTCGCATTTTCGGGCGAAAATAGATATTCACAATCGTTGGTGTCAAAAAGGGCCTGAATGGTCGGTTTTTTGATTGCGAAGAAGTAAATGACCACAAAAAACACCCCTTCTGCGCAAAAAGTCTGCAAAAAATTTGGATTTATTAACAAAAACCCCTACTTTCGCATTAACACCTTGAAAAATCGAACAACTATGCCCTACAGAAGACTCCCCAATACCGATGCGGCCCGGTTACGCGCCTTGCAAATCGCCAAGCAGCAATACGACTTGACCGACGGGCTCAATATGCCGTTCAATTTGCATATTTATAATGGTATCAGCAATTTCATCCCCAACTTTGAACGGGCGGTGAAAGAATACCGATTGGCGCTCGAGGGGCAGGTGGCCAAGAATCAGAAATACCAAAACACGGTGCGTCAGGCGCGTATGTACATTTCGCACTTCATTCAGGTGCTCAACCTGGCATGTATCCGTAAAGAAATCCAACCCGAAAAGAAACTGCTATACAAACTGTTGCCCGACAACCAGGCAGTACCCGACTTGAGTACCGAAAACCTGTTGCTCGAGTGGGGGCGCAACGTCATCGACGGCGAGGCGGCGCGCATCCAGCAGGGCGGTTCTCCGATTTACAACCCGACTATCGGCAAGGTGCGCGTGTATTACGACCTCTTCAAGGATGCCTATCAGTCCAAAACGGTTGCGCAAAAAAACACCTCGCGCTATCTCGACGGCATTCAAACCATGCGCGAAAAAGCTGACGCCTTGATTTTGGAACTTTGGAACCAGATCGAAACGCATTTTGCTCCGCTGGGTGTGGAGGAGATGCAAGAGCGGTCGAAGGACTACGGCGTTGTGTATTACTTGCGCCGCTACGAACGCAAGGAACTCGAAAAATACAACCGGGTCGAAGAAGAATAACGCATCAGGCGGAGCAATCCGACCGCAACCGCCATGCAGGCAATGCCCGTCACAACGAAGCCCAGGCTCAGGCAGTCGGCCTCTTCGGCCTCGGCCACCCATTGGCTTTGACAGTGGTTGGTTATCCAAATCCCCACCAAGGCCAGGGTGTTGTTCAGGCAATGGGCGGCGATATTGACCCAAATGGAGCGGCCGTACCAAAACAGGTAGCCGAGAATCGCCCCCATAAACAGCCGGGGCAGGAATCCGAAAAACTGGAAATGGATGAAACTGAACAGGGCGGCACTCAGCCATACGGCCAGGTGCCCGTTCATGCCTTTGCGTTGGAGCTGATTTTGGATGACCCCTCTGAACAGCATTTCTTCGACCAGGCCCGGAATGAGGGCGATGACGACGAGTTCCGCCACAAAAAGCCCCCAGCCCGAACCCGAGGTCAGCAAATCGGCAGCCGCCTGGGCGGTGTCTTCCATTTGCCGGATGGCCTGTTCAATGGCGGCCATCGACTCGGGCAGGTGCATCGACTCGTTGAGTTGGGCCAAAATGCCCGACAGGGGCATGCTGAGCAGGTAGATGCCCAAGCCGAACGCGAGCCACGAGAGGCTGATTTTGCTAAAGCGCATATAGTTGGCGACAGGTTTGCGGGTCAGCATCCAGGCCGAAAGCCAGGCGGTCAGGCCGAAGACAACGACCGACGAAACCGCCTGCACCAGCAACAGGGCGTTGCGGTTGGACGAGAGTTCGGGGCCTTGTCCGTTTTGGGCGAAGACAAGGCCCAAGATGGCCGAAGCCAAGGTCAACAGCAAAAACATGCCTAACAGGACCAGGAAGACCGACAACAGTTGTGCCCCCATGCTTTTGTGGGCCAACGCCCCTTTGTACTGCATCATACGCTGAAGGTGATTTTACAGGATTGGTTTTCAAGAATTTGCATGTCGGTCTGCGCCCCGAGCAAAAGCGGCGAATGGGCCGGCACGTGCCCGGCGGGGTAGTCGTACACGATGGGATAACGCGGGCAGCCGAGGGTGGCCTCGCGCACAATGTCGAGGACTCCGTTGCCAAACGAATCGTCTTCGCCGAGATCGGTAAACTGCCCGAGAATCAAGCCGTTAATTTGCTCAAACGCACCGCTGAGACGCAGGTTGCGCATCATGCGGTCGATGTGGTAGAGGGGTTCGCACAGGTCTTCCAAAAAGAGGATGTTGCCCGCGAAATTCCAGTCGTATGGGGTGGCTCGCAGTCCGTACAGTACCGACAGGTTTCCTCCGACCAGCCGGCCCTGGAAGTGCCGTCCGGCCGATTCGGGCAGCGGGTGGAGCAGGGGCAGCCCGAACTGGGGCAGTTGCCGCTGGAACAGGCAGTCGTGCAGTTGCTGCAACTGCTCTTCGGGGCATTCGCCGGCCAAGCCTTTGCACATGGGGGCGTGCAGCGAGCAGAGTCCGGCTGCCGAAAGGGCGGCGTGCAGTACGGTGATGTCGCTAAAGCCGATGAACCATTTCGGCCGCTTTTGAAGCGGTTTCAGGTCGATGTGCTCGATGATGCGGGCCAGGCCGTAGCCGCCGCGACTGCACCATACGGCAGCCACTTCGGGGTCGGCAATGGCGCGGTTGAGGTCGGCGTTGCGGTCTTCGTCGGGGGCGGCAAAGCGGTGGTATTTGCCCAGGGCGTGCGGAGCGATACGGATGCGCAGGCCCCAGCTTTCGAGGCGCTTGCGGGCCGACTCCACCAACTCGGGGTCGATGGCGCCCGAGGGCGATACGATTTCTACCAAATCATTGGTCTTCAGTTGGTTGGGGGTCATCATGCTGTTTCTTTTTTAAAGTGGCTAAAAAGAAGGAGCCGATGAGCATCGGCAGAATGTAATTGATAATCCAAACCATAATGCCGGCCAGGGCGGCGCCGAGGGTGTTGTCGGTCACCGATTGCAGCAGGGCGGCGGCATACGAGGCGCGCACGGCCATTTCCGAAAAGGAGATCGAGGGAGTGACCGATACCAGCAGGTAGTTGAGCGGGATCAGCACGAAGGCCTCGGCCAGTTGCAGGTCGATGTCGAAAAAGCGTACAATCCAATAGTACTGCAGGGTATAGACCCCGTAGCGCAGGATCGAATAGAACCCGATTTGCAGCAGTTGTCGGGAGTTGGTCAGGCGGCAGGCGTCGAGGGCCTTCTGCAGGTATTTTTTCAGTCGGTTTTCGCGAAGTTTTGCCGAAAGGGATTCGCTCCAAGAGGGCATGCTCAGAAACAGCCAGATAAATGCGACCAGTAACACAATGCCGACCGGAATCCACCAATCGGAGATTTCGCCGAAGCGCAGCGAGGGCGAGATGGCCAAAAGAATGAGGGCGGCAAGCGGATAGACGATGTTGGCGAGCATTTGCCCGAGGGCACCGATGATGACGAGCAAAAAACCGCTCACCCGGTTCCCCTCGCGGAGGGTAAGCACCCGGCCGGCCGGTTCGCCAATGCGGTTGGGCGTGAAGAAGCCGACCGTAATGCCGACGAACACACTTTTGAACGCCCGTCCGAACGACATGTCTTCGAGCGGTGCGACCAGCAGTTTCCATTTGACCGATTCGAGGCCCCAGTTGAGCAGCATGCCGCCAATGGCGCAACTCAGCAGCAGCCAGCGCTGGGGCGTCAGGTCGCAAAAGCTTTCGGCAAAGCGGTCATACTCGTCAAAGGTAATGAGCAGCCAGGCGAGGTAGCCGTAGGCGGCGACCATCACTACCAGCTTGATCCATTTGAGGTTACGGTCAGTCCAATTGCTCATGTCGCGCCTGTTTTCTGAAGGAGTAGTACTTTTGCAGCGTAAAGCTGATGAGGGTGGTGATGACGGTGGTAATCATCTTCGACGGGGTCGGATAGAGGCCGAAGTGCTCCACCAGCAGTTTGATGCAGCCCCAGCTCACCACAAAATTGACGAGCAGGATGAGGGCGTAGCGCAGCAGTTGCTGCCAGGTTTCGATTTTCGACCCTCTGAAGGTAATGTATTTCGAAAAACTGAATCCGACAAAGAAGGTGATGGGGGTGACTAGCAGCAGTGCGGCGGTGTGCGGCTCAAAGGCGAAGAACCCGAGGTCAACGATTTGGCGCTGCAGCACGATGTTGTAGAAGAAGGAATAGACCACCCAGTCTTGCAGGGCGTTGAGGCAGCCGCAGGCCAGGTAATGGTACCATTCGATGTTCAGCCATTTCCTAAAAGGCGGATAAAAGAAGTCGATAAAGACGACGACTGCCCGCAGCAGGTATGTCCCGAGTTTCTTAAACATTGCAAGCGACAAAGTTAAAACAAAATACAAGAAAATGCGTTAATTTCGACGGAATATCAAGAAAAATAGCCACCTTTGTATCCGTAAAAGCGGACGTATGAACTATGTAAAACCCAAAAAAGCGCTCGGACAACACTTTCTGACCGATTTGTCGGTGGCCCGCCGCATTGCCGCGACGCTCGATCACACCGAGCGGGCGAATGTGCTCGAAATCGGCCCGGGCACGGGGGTGCTCACGCAGTTTCTGCTCGAGAACCCGCTCAACAACCTGCAGGTGGTCGAAATTGACCGCGAGTCGGTGGCCTATCTGGCCGAGCATTTCCCCGAACTCGACGGACGTGTCATCGACGGCGATTTCCTGCGCGAGGATTTGTCGGGGCTTTTTGGCGGTGAGCCGTTTATGCTGATTGGCAACTATCCGTACAACATTTCGTCGCAGATTTTTTTCAAGGCACTCGAGTTGCGCGACCGCATCCCGGTCATTTCGGGCATGTTGCAAAAGGAGGTGGCCGAACGTCTGGCCTCGCCTCCGGGCAAAAAGGCCTATGGTATTTTGAGTGTGTTTTTGCAGGCGTATTACGACATCGAATACCTTTTCACGGTCAAACCCGGGGTGTTCAATCCCCCGCCCAAGGTCGATTCGGCGGTCATCCGCATGCGTCGCAACGGGGTTACGCAGCTCGATTGCGATGAGGCGCTTTTCCGCACGGTGGTGAAGGCGACGTTCAATCAGCGGCGCAAGACAATCCGCAATTCGGTGAAGGCGCTTTTCCCGGCGGGCCTTCCGGCCGAAAACCATCCGCTGCTCGAGATGCGGCCCGAACAGCTTTCGGTGGCCCAGTTCATCGAACTCACCCGCTGGGTCGGACAACATCGGTAATCTCACGCTTTAACATTGTTTAACTTAACGGGAAGGGGCAATTGTGAACATATGTTTATTTTTGCAGCGATAATTTAACCTTAAAATTAAACGATGAAAAAGACTTTTCTGTGTCTGCTCCTTGGAGCATTATGCACCCCTTGCACCCTGACCGCCCAACTGAAGGTGCAAGGCGACGGTTCCACAAAGGGGACCCTGTTTTTCACAAACACTGTAAAAAACAACGAAACGGTTTTTAGCAGACGAATTGGGTTGAATGACCCGAATAACTTCGACACAACCCCGAAATCGACATTCGCAATTGGCTCTGTTGGGAATACGTCAACAACGGCCTACATTCTATACAACAATTCCGTAGGAATGCAGGTGAGACCAGCAAGCCAAACATACGTTTCCTTGGGCATTCAAAGTCTTGTTGCGCCAACGTTTGCACAGTCAAATGTTTTATATAACCCTTTCAACTTGGCGGTAAGAGGTGTCGCTGGGAACCATTCCAGCTTAACAACCAAGCGGTCGATAGGAGTGTCCGCGTTGCTTTGCGACAAAAAAGACAACGGTTCTGCACTTTACGCCGGAATAACCGAATCCGAATTCACCCATGATGGCCGCTATGCCGCCTACATCAACGGCAACGCCA
>JAGCZK010000135.1 GCA_017960065.1 Paludibacteraceae bacterium | reverse complement strand
GTCAGCCACGCCGCGACTGTTGAGCGCGAGCGGTTTTTGCGCGAGACCGGTTTGCCCGACAAGCCCATCGTCGCCCTGCTGCCCGGCAGCCGCCGCCAGGAGGTGCGCTTGTGCCTGCCGACGCTCTTGGCCTTGAACCGTGCGGCCTTTCCGCAGTATCAGTTTGTCCTGGCGGCGACCTCATCGCTCGAAAGCGACGCTTACAAAGACGTTGATGTTCCGGTGGTGTGGGATTGCGCTTACGAACTGCTGCAGCATGCCGAGGCAGCCGTTGTGAATTCGGGTACGGCTACGCTCGAAACCGCCTTGCTAAACGTGCCGGAAGTGGTGTGCTACCAATTGCCGGCCAAATACATTTCGTATCCGATTATCTACGGCATGTTGCTCAAAATCAAGTATGTGTCGCTGGTCAATATTATCGCCGGCAAGGAAGTGGTCAGGGAACTGCTGGCCTACCACCTTACCCCCAAGGCGCTCGAAGAACAGTTGCACCGCTTGCTCGAAGACCCGGACAATCGTCGGCGAATGCTCGACGACTATGCCGAAATCCGGCGCGTCCTGACCCGGCAAGTCGCCTCCGAAAGCGCTGCCGAAAAAATCGTCAGCGCATTGCGCTAAGCAAGATTCCTTAAAATTTCAGTCCGTAGGTAAAGACAATCTGGTTGCGTACACTGCGGAAAGGCAAGCAGACATCCCCAATGTTCAGCTCGCCGCCGCCAACGCCGCTATAGTGCGCGTTGTAGGGGTGGTACTCGCCGCGATTGGCCTGATAGATGTAGGCGAAATCGATGTATTGGATGTTGAACTTGAACCCGAATCCGGCGCTGACAAAATACGACCCATAATCGTGGTAATAGCCGATTTCGGTGTCGGTGTCATTGTATTGCAGCGCGTCTTGAGGATACTTGCCGGTAAACGGGCTGGTGTATCCGGCTCCGGCCCGTAAGGCAAACCAGGTGAAGGGCTTGATTTCGAGTCCGGCGCGAACGGTGTGCTGGTCGAGCAGGTAACGGTTGATCTTGACGTTGATGGCATCGGTCGAATGGTGGCCGATACGGATGTTCTGCGTATTGCTGAACTGGTATTCCAATCCGAAGATGCCATACTTGCCCAAGTGTATGCCCAAACTGGCCGAAGCGCGCAGGGGAGTGCGCAAACGGTAACGGTAGAAGGTGTCGTAGCCGGGCGAACCATACCAGTACAAATCACTCTTGTAACAGGTCGAGGCCTTGTCCTTGTTGACGTAAAGGCCGGGCGTGTGGAAGGCCAGTCCGAGCCGTATCCATTTGACCGGTTTGTACAACAGTCCGAGTTTGCAGGTAAATCCGACTCCGTTGGCGTTGTACGTGCGCTCGTTGATAAAGGTCCGGTCGCTGTACTGTTCGGAGTATTGGCTGTAAAGCGCGTAGTTGAGGTAATTGCCTGCCAACGACAATCCGGCATACCACTGGTGGTTGAAGTTGGTGCCGAAGCTGATGGCGAATTCGTTGTTGTGTCCGTTCTCTTCGTAGTAGAAGTTGTTGGCGCTTTCATCTTCGGGGGCGCCCGATTTCCACGACGAGGCTCCGTTGGGGACAATCAGTCCGGCGTCGTAGGCCAAGACCGAAGCCCAGCCGGCATCCTCTTCTTCGTAGTTCATCATGGTTTCGTCCAGCCCTTCGGAATAGGCGGCCAAAAAGTCGGCGAAGGAACGGGTGGTGTTGCCGGCATACGAGGCCCGGCGTTTTTGCGTATAAACCGCGTTGTAGGAGAATGCGATGTTCCACGATACCAAGCCGCGTTCGCGGTCGGTCTTGAAGGTCTTGATGTATGCGGCATTGGCCAACGTGGCGGTGGGCCATCCCATGCGTTGCTGTTGCTCAAAACGCGAATTGGCCCACTGGATGTTGACCGTTGCGGTAAGCTCGTCGCTGGCATAGACGGCCAGTCCGGCCGGGTTGTACGAAATGGTGCTGACTTCGCCGCCAATGGCATTGAATGCCCCGCCGCTGCCCAGGAAACGGGCGGTACCGCCCAAATCCTGTGCGCTTTGCGAAGCCGCTTCGTAAATGGTTTGCGCCTGTGTTGCCGCAATGCCGGCCACACACAGACCGATCAGTATCAAAAACCTGTTTTTCATAAGCCAACGATTATCTGCCACGCGATCCGCCGCGGCTTCCTCCATAACTTCCTCCCGATGATCCTCTGCTCGAAGCGCCGCCGCTGTACGACGACCCTCTGCTCGAGGCGCCACCACTGTACGACGATCCACTGTACGACGACCCTCTGCCCGACGATCCGCCGCTGTACGACGATCTCGACGACGACCCGCCACTGTAACTCGACCGGGTCGGAGCGCTGCCCGAAGAACGGGGTCCGCTACCCACCGAAGAGGTGGAGTAGGAGCGGCCCGATGCTCCCCGTACCGAGTTGACGCGGCCCGAATTGCCGCCGGCAGGTGCTGTGGCCGAACGGGTGGCGCCGGTTGCCGGATAGGCGGCGGAGCCTCTGTTCGAAGCGCCTCTTACCGAGTTGACTCTGCCAGGGGCATTGCCCGAAGGGGCGGCGCCTGCACGCGTTCCGGCATTGATCGGACGCGAGGGAGCGGTATTGCTGCGATTCAAGCCGCTACGCGACCCCATCGAATAGTCGCGCGTTCCGTGTGCACCGTACGAGCCATGTCCGGGTTTGCCCATCGGGCGTTGCGGACGCGGATGGTGTGCATAGCCATAGTGATGGTGGTGGTAGTGCGGATGGTAGGGATGCCACACATGCCACGGATGATAGGGATGGTACCACCAGGGGTCGTACCAATGGTAATAGGCGTAGCGATAGGGGTAGATGTAATAGCCCGGATAATACCAGTCGTACCACCAGCCGTTGAACAACCCGGCCTGATAGCCGGCCATGAAGGCGGAGATGTTGTCGCCTTCCGAGCCTTGGTCGCTCACGTCTTCCGAATCTTCGTCCTCGCCATTGTTGTAGATGTACACGTATTGCGGGTCGTTAATGGTGACGGCGTCGGAGTTGTAGTACTTGACGATTTTTTTGGAGTTGGCGAAATCCTCTTGGACGCTGTCGCTTTCGAGGTAGGTGTCGGCACCGGTGGTGTAGCGCCGGTTGTACTCATCCACGTCGCGGGTGGATGTCGTGGCCGGGGCGGCAGGCTCCGAAACGGTGGCACTCGCATATTCAACTTTCACCTGTTTGGGGGCGAAGTCGGAATACACATCGTCGTATTGTGCCGATGCCCAAGTGCAGCATCCGGCCAATAAGGAGAAAATCAGCATTCGTTTCATAGCGGTATTCATTTTAATTTGTAATTTTGCCAAACAGAAACCATTTTTGTTTTGGCAGATACCTGTCCACCTACAAAGATAGTTTTTTTTTTGATTAATTTTGTATCTCGTATCCATTTTTCATTCGCATGCAATACGTAAAATTAACGGTTGACGTCCGTGACAAAGCGTCTTACGAAACCGATGTCCTCACGTATTATCTCGCCGAGGCGGGCTTTGAAAGCTTCGAAACCGTCACCGACGGGCAGCCCGAAACGGCGGTCGGAATGAACGCTTACATTCCTGTGACGGCTTTTGATGCGGAAGGTTTAAAACCGCTGCTCGAAAATTTTTCCTATCGCTTCGAAACCCTGCCCGACAAGGACTGGAACGAGGAGTGGGAAAAGAATTTTTTCCAGCCGATCGTTATTGCGGGCCAGTGTGTGGTGCACAGCACGTTTCACAAGGATGTGCCGAAGGCGCGTTACGACATAGCCATCAATCCGCAAATGGCCTTCGGTACGGGGCATCATGCCACCACCGGCTGCATGATGGGCTCGATTCTTGAAACCGATTTGCAAGGCAAATCGGTGCTCGACATGGGCTGTGGCACGTCGATTTTGGGGATTTTGGCGGCCATGCGCGGGGCTTCGCCGGTGCTGGGCATCGATGTCGATGACTGGTGTATCCGCAATTCGCGCGAAAACATTGCGCTCAATCGGGTCAAGATGGAGGTGCTGCTGGGCGATGCGTCGTCGCTCAAAGGACGCCGGTTTGATGTGGTGCTGGCCAATATCAACCGCAATATCCTGCTGACCGACATGGCCGCCTATGTGGCGACGCTTTCGGAGGGCGGGTGTCTGATGATGAGTGGCTTTTACGAGCAGGACATCCCGCTGATTGCGGCCGAGGCGACCCGTCTGGGCCTGACCCAGGTCGGAGTGAAATCCAAGGACCATTGGGTGGCGGTGAAATTTGTGAAATAAATGTCGCGATTTTTTGGAATCCGGCAAATTTCTATTAACTTTGCACCGCTTTTGAAAAACAATGGCGGGATAGCTCAGTTGGTTAGAGCGTCGGATTCATAACCCGGAGGTCCCGAGTTCAATTCTCGGTCCCGCTACCATAAACCCAGGCTGCTGTTCAGCGGCCTGGGTTTTTTAGTTTGAAAAGTCCCAATCCCATGTTTGCATTTCCGAGAATCTTCTGCAGGTATACAAACGACGGGTTCTTCGGGGTCTCGGTTACGAATTTCTTCACCGCGGTCTCGGTCATTCCTGTCCGGACTGTCATGTCGGGAATGTGGTGGGGTTTCACCGTCCGGTGGAGTTGGGCGATGATGTCAGCCAGCGACTGCATTGCCATTTCCTGAATCGATTTCTGCGCTTGCCGTGCATGCTCGAAGGCGATTCCTGCGACAAACATTCCGTACGCGCACTCGCTGTCTTCGGCTGCCATGGGCATGTTCTCGTCGAACCATTTCCGGGCATAGCTCAATGTTTCTTCATCGGGGCTTTCGCATTTCATCGGGCTTTCTTTTTGGAAGTTTTCGACCGTGGTGACGGTGTACCCGAGTGCCAAAGCCAGCATCTGCAGCATCAGGTAGGAGGGAAATTTCGGTCCTTCGTCCGAAAACAAACTGATCACTGTCCCTTGCGTCATGCCGCTTTCTTGAATGAAGCGGTAGCGCGTATAGTTTTGGCGTTTGGCCTCGTCAAGCAGTTTCCGACGGATTTCTTCTTGCAGTTGCCGCTCGATTGCAAGGTTGATGTTCTTGCCGTTTTTCATTCTTTCAGGTAGTTGTCGACAATCTCCCATGCAGGGCGTTTCAGTCGTATGAGCGGGTCGATGAAGTAAATCCGTTCGTCCTCGCCGAGCAATACATTGTCGCTGTCTTCGGCGTTGATGTCGGTAATAGCGATGTCGCTGTTGCCGTACATGTACAGTTCGTCGGTATCCTCGGTGAGCGACAGTTTCTCTTTCAAGAAATCTTGGGCTTGTTTGGAGGTGGCGCGTCTTTCGGTGGTCCTTACCGCTTTCTGCTCCAAAATCAGCCGGACGCCCTCAATGTCTTCCGTTACGCCGATCAGCCGGTATGCCGTTTCCGGGAACAGCATGTTGTGGATGACGTGTTCGTATATGGCGTCTTCTGGCAGGGTCTTTTTGATGCCTGCCTTGGCATACGGGTCCTTGATTTTGGTGTAAATCCTCCGTTTTTCGTTGTAATAGACGATGCTTTCGCCCGATGGCTGCATGACGCGCTCTCCGTACAACCGGGCGCAGTCCTGCAGGGGGACCAACAGCCCGCTTTCCTTGGCGGCTTCGATTAACCGTTCGGATTCGACTCTTTGTAGAGTTTTTGTGCCATACGCTGAATTTCTCCCTCGTTCATGGGGTAACCCACGCGTGAGACTTCCAATGCGCCCAAGCTCATCCAGTACCAACTTTTTTTCTTCCATGTTTGTTGGATGTAGTCCAAAACCGGCATGTCGATTTGGCTCATTCGCATCGATTTCAGTTTCTCGATCTGTTCTGCGGTCAAATTTTCTACCATGGCCTTTTATGAAGTTAAAAAAATTAATCATGATTGTGCGTATCTTTTGCAATTTTCACCAAAAACCTCCGGTTTGTTGTCTTGTAAGGTGGTCCAAATACTCTTCTGCTTCGTAACGTGTTAGATTCCGGATGTCCATCATTGCCGTAATCCATTCTTCTTCGGTCCAGTCTTCCATCTGGCGTCCGTTGTACTTGTCGATCCATTTTTGGACCCGTTCGTTGTACATTGCTTGTGATCTTTCGTCCATAGTGGTTTGTTTTTTGCTGTTTTTTTATTGGTTTTGCCGAGCACCGAAAATCGATGCGTTCTTTCTGCAAATATATTCTTTATTTTATAAATTACAAAACAAAGTTTGTGCTTTGTGTAATTTTTTTTGAGTTCTACTGTTGAAAAATTATACATGAATGTATTATACAAAAATGTATAATTTTAGTGCAGGTCGGTTGAAATTGAACCTCCGAGGTGCAAAATGCGGATGTGTTTCAGGATTTGAAGTTTTGGCGGAACCAGAGTTCGAATATCGGGTCGCAGAATTGATACGGACCGTTTCCTGCCGT
>JAGCZK010000134.1 GCA_017960065.1 Paludibacteraceae bacterium | reverse complement strand
GATATCGAAATAAAAATGGTCCGAATGGAAATAGCTGTCGATTTTGCGGGTGAGAATCAGGTCTTCGGGAACCCCTTTTATCAGGCCGTCTTCGCTTAAAATCCAGATACGGTCGGCAATCTGCAGTGTCAGGTCCAGCTCGTGATTCGACAGCAGGATGCCCTTACCCGTTTCGCGCGCCAGGCGGTGCAGCAAAAACAGGATGTCAATCTTGTTGGGCAGATCCAAATGGGCCGTGGGCTCGTCGAGCAGGATGATTTCGGTGTCTTGAGCCAGGGCGCGGGCAATCATCGTGCGTTGGCACTCGCCGTCGGACAGCTCGGTAAACGGCGACTGCGCCTTGTGGCTGAGGTGTACCGATTCGAGCGCCTGGTCGATGACGGTCTGGTCCTTGTCCGACAAACGGCCCATCATCCCCGTGTGCGGAAACCGTCCCAGGGCCACCATTTCGCGAACCGTGAAACTGCTTTTTTCGAGCAGCGCGCTGCTGAGGACAATGCTGATTTGCCGGGCACGCCGCCTCAGCGCCATCTTCGCCACATTTTCGCCTTTGAGCTTGATGTTGCCCTTCAGGGGAGCCTGCAAGGCGGCAATCGTGCGTATCAGGGTCGATTTTCCACTGCCGTTGCGGCCAATCAGGCAAACCATTTCGCCGGCTTTCAAATCAAACGACAAGTCGTTGGCCACCGCATGGTTTTTGTAACCAATCGTCAGGTGGCGGGTTTCGAGCAGTATTCTTTCGTTCATCCTTGTTGAATTTTTTTGTTCTTAATAATCACCCAGATAATGATGGGTGCACCGACCACCGCACACATCGAATTGATGGGCAGGCTGTAGTGCGGCAGGCACGATACGATGTCGCAGACCAGCAGTAGCGTGGCGCCGAACAGAATCGAGGCGGGGAGTACGATACGGTGGTCGCTCGAGTTGAACAACCCGCGCACGATGTGCGGAACCGCAATGCCGATGAAGGCAATAGGGCCGGTAAAGGCGGTGGAGACACCGGCCAGCAGGCAGGTGGTCAGGATGATGACGGTTTGGATAAAGCGGACCGAGACGCCCATGCTGCGGGCGTAATTTTCGCCTAACAATAGGGCGTTGAGCGGCTTTTGGATGAGGATTGCCAGCAAAAAGCCGACCAACATCGGCGGTACCATCAGGCCCAGCTGCTGGTTCGACACGTTGGCGAGGCTGCCCATGGTCCACATGATGTACACCTTGAGGGCGTCGGGGTTGCTAAAGGTCTGCAGCACATTGACGATGGCTCCGGTCAGGCTGCCCAGCATCATGCCGATAATCAGCAGCGACACGGTGTCGTGGATGCGGGTCGATACCAAGAGCACCAGCATTAGTACCAGCAGGGCGCCCAAGGTGGCGGCCACCACCTGCGACACGGCTCCATACTCGTTTAAGAACGGGACGAACGAAGCGCCCATCACCACCAGGGCCACGCCCAGTCCGGCTCCCGATGAGATACCCAGTACGTATGGGCCGGCCAGCGGGTTTCGAAACAAGGTCTGCATGAGCAAACCGGCCACCGACAAGCCGGCGCCGCATAGGATGGCGGTGATGGCTTTGGGTAACCGTATCTGTGTGACGATGTCGTTGACGGGAGAACCGTCCGAAGGAGCCCCTTTGAGCAGGTCGAGCAGTTGCAGGGCACTGATGTCGAGCCCTGTCAGGTCAAACACAAAGGCGCCTGCGAAAAGCAGTAGCAGGAGCAGAAACAGAAAAAATCGGGTGGTGTTTTTCATATCAGGTGGTTACTGAAGGTGTTGCAAATAGTGGAAACCGCCCTCGGGCAGCAGCCCCGGGTGCAAGACGCGGATGAGGTCTTCGAGCAGCCAGTCGGGGTGGACCTGCGTGGTCTCCCAATACAGGTTGCCTCCGGTGGCGCTGGTATGCAGCCGGTTGTTGTAAACCTGCCGGTCGGTCACCGGTTTGAGCAGGGCGAAACGCGAATCCTCGCCGAGCAGTTCCTTCATCGAACGGGCATCTGCGCCAATCCAAAGGTCGGCTTGCCAGAAATCGCGGACAACGGTTTCGAAATCGATGCCCACGCTTTCGGCCTCGGGCCGGTCGCTGTAGGCGTAGCTGCCACCGGCGTCGGCGAACATCCGGGCCATGCCGGCTTGTCCTCCGGGCATGTACCAGGTACCCCGAAACGGGTGCCCGGGCAGAATTTTCGGGTGCTCGCCTGCCTGCTGCGCCCGTTCGCACAACTGGTGGTAACGGCCGGCGGTTTGGTCGAAGACACTGTCGGCCAGCGCCTCGAGGTCAAACAGCGCGCCAAAAAGCTTGATCCATTCGGCCCGGCCCAAAATCGTGGGTTCGGTCCATTCCACATTGCAAACCACCGGTTGGTTGAGCGAGCGCAGGCGCTCGGTGCTTTGGTCGGCTCCGGCGTAGCCGATCATCATAATCAGATCGGGGCGGGTATGCAGAATGGTTTCGGTGTTGACCGCATACGGGTCGCCGAAGGCGGCGGTCTGTCCGTCGCGTACCTGCGCTTTGAGGGCGGGGGAGTAGATTTGTGTGGTATCGGGGCAGAGCACCACCCGGTCGAGCAGGCCGAGGGCCTCGATGTAGCCGATGTGGCTGGCCGATGCAATCATCAGCCGTCGGATGGGCAGCTGGATGCGCAAGCCGTCGGACGGTACCTGGGTCAGGCTGTCGCGCACCAGGTAAATCCGGTCGAGCACCTGCAGGTTGTTCCAGGGGTTGAAGATGGTGATGCGTTTGTAACTGTCGGTGCGGGTGATTTCGAAATGCCTTGCATACGCCAGGCTGTCGGTGCCGCCTTCGGCCGCAGGAGAGGTGTGTGTGTGAACTGGGGTGCAAGCGGTTAAAATACCCCAAAGGGCGATTGTTCCACATTTGAGTGTCTCTCTGAAAGTCTTGTTAAACATGGTTTTATTCGATACATTCACCGTTCTGCTGCTTTAATCCTCCGTTTGACAAAGATAGCACTATTTTTGCCTTTTTGGAGGGATATTCTTTGAAATTTTTATATTTGCATTTGCATACGGTGTAAGTGGTTTTTTTTGCCACAAATGAAGGATTGTCGCTAAAATCCATTAACTTTGCGGGTATGGATGCAACTACCCACTATAAGTATAATCCGACCGAAGAAGAACGGCTGTCAATTTTTATTGCATCGTGCATAGAATCGGCAGCAGAGGCAACCGGGACTTCCTCGGAGGCGATGTACCAACGTATGCAGCGGATTGGACTCATCAAGGACTATATTGTTCCTTGTTACAATGTGCTTCATGCAGAAAGCCGCCAAAATGTCACGGAGGATATTCTCAAGACAATTGCAATATGGGAAAAAAAGGAGATGAAAAATGATTGAAGTCTATCATGGTACTTCGGAGAAGGTGGATTCGCCTCTGGTGAACGTTGGTCGGGACGGCCTTGACTTTGGGAAAGGTTTTTATATTACCCGCCGAATGAAGCAGGCAGAGGATTGGGCTTTGCGTACCGCCCGTCAGAGAAAAGAATCTCCGGTTGTTAATGTATATGACTTCGATATCGAAGAAGTTGTTAAGAAATATCGCTTCCGAAAATTTGACGCGTATGACGCCGAGTGGCTGAATTTTATTGTGTTATGTCGGAAAGGGTATGATTCTTCGAAGGAATATGACTGTGTGGAAGGTGGCATTGCCAATGACCGGGTAATTGATACAATCGAAGGATACATAAACGGAACAGTTGATGAACATTCGGCATTAGTGGAACTATCCAAACATGCACCCAATAACCAAATATGTATCTTGAGTCAAGAGGTTATTGACCAATGTCTAAAATTTAAGTCCATTATTTAAGATGTTGAACAATTTGAATATGTGGAATAAAATCGGGCGTATCGTAAAGGGTCTGTCCGATCGGTTGGATATTGATATCTTGAAAGCCTTTGATATTTTCTATTCATCTGATACTTGCAAGAACCTGCACAATCCTCATTTGGGGCTTTATCTGCTGGGTGATATTTGTATTGTTGATGAATTGATAAAGGAAATCCGCGAAAAGGACTCGCTGAAATGAAAATCATCATTCTTGGTACCGCATGGCCCTATCGGGGAGGACTGGCCGCCTACAACGAGCGTCTGGCGCGCCAATGGCAGCAGGAGGGACACACGGTCGAAATCCGGACCTTCAGCCTGCAATACCCTTCGTTTTTGTTTCCGGGCAAGACCCAATACTCGTCGGAGCCGGCCCCCGAAGACCTCCGTATCAGCCGGGGCGTGAACTCGGTCAATCCGCTGAACTGGTGGAAGGTTGGCCGCGAAATCGCGCGTGAGCGCCCCGATTTGCTTTTGATCAAGTTTTGGATCCCTTATATGGCCCCCTGTCTGGCGACCATCGCCCGCATGGTGCGTCGCAACGGGCATACGCGCGTGGTGTCGGTGCTCGACAATGTGCTTCCGCACGAAGCGCGCCCCTTCGACCGTCTGCTGGTGCGCTATTTTGTCGGTGCGGCCGACGGCTTCATCTATATGTCGAAGTCGGTGGGCGGCGATTTGGCCTTGTTCAACACGTCCAAACCCCGCAAGTTCTGCCCGCATCCGCTGTACGACAACTTTGGACAGCCGCTGCCGCGCGAAGAAGCCTTGCGTCGCCTGAACCTGCCTGCCGACGGGCACTACCTGTTGTTTTTCGGTTTTATCCGCGAATACAAAGGCCTCGACTGGCTGTTGCAGGCCATGGCCGACGAGCGCGTGCGCCAAACTGGAGTGCGGCTGATTGTGGCCGGCGAATTTTATGGCGACGCCCGCAAGTACGAAGACTTGGCCCGGTCGCTCAACCTGAGCGATACGGTGTTGTGGCACACCCGCTTCATTTCCGACAGCGAGGTGAACGTCTATTTTTCGGCCTGCGACCTGGTGGTGCAACCTTATAAGTCGGCGACACAGAGCGGCGTGACACAGGTGGCCTACCATTTCGACAAACCCATGGTGGTGACGCGTGTGGGCGGCTTGGACGAGCTGGTGCCCGACGGCAAAGTCGGCTATGTGGTGAATCCTTCGCCCGAGGCGGTGGCCGACGCTATCGTCCGATTTTTGGCAAAAGACGACCCCGGCTGCTTTACCGAAGGCATCCGCGAGGAAAAATCCAAATATTCGTGGCACCGCATGTGCCAGACCATCGGACAGCTGCTGTCCGAAATGTCATCGGGTGTATGAAAAAAGAAGCGATTATATTGGTAGGAGGCCGTGGCACCCGCTTGCAAGGCGTGGTGTCGGACCGTCCCAAGCCGATGGCCCTGGTTGGCGGCCGTCCTTTTTTGACCTATATCCTCGACCGGCTGGCCGACCTGGATTTCGAGCGCGTCGTGCTGGCCACCGGCTACATGCACGCCTGCATCGAGGAGTATTTCGGCTCGCAGTATGCCGGAATCGAAATCCGGTATTCGCGCGAGGAGGAGCCCCTCGGAACGGGAGGCGCCATCTTGCAGGCACTCCGGCTTTGCGAATCGGACGAGGTGTTCGCCTTTAACGGCGATACGGCCTTTGATGTGGATTACGACACCATGCGCGAGGCGCTGCACCGGCAAGACGCCGTACTCTGCCTGGCCTTGCGAAAGGTGCCCCAGTTGAGCCGCTACGGACGGGTATGCGTTGCCGAAGACGGCCGGGTGCTGTCGTTCGAAGAAAAAGGGGCGGCCTCGGGCGAAGGCCTGATTAACGGCGGGGTCTATCTGCTCCGTAAGTCGTGGTTCGAACAACTGCCGCTTCCCCAAAAGTTTTCGTTCGAAAAAGACCTGATGGAAGTCCGGGTCGGCCAAGACCCTTTTGCATCGGTCGCCTTTGACTGTTTCTTTATAGATATCGGTGTTCCCGAAGATTATGCGAAAGCGCAGACACTGGTGCCCTTGAGTCGTGCCAAATACCTGTTTCTCGACCGCGACGGGGTGATTAACCGGCATATTCAGGGCTATGTAACGCGTTGGGGCGAGTTTGAGTTCCTCCCCGGCGTGTGCCAGGCGATTGCCCGGTTGTCGCAGCGCTTCGACCGGTTGTTTGTCGTGACCAACCAGCAGGGGATAGGCAAGGGCCTGTTTACGCTGGACGATTTGCAGCAGGTGCACCGGCGGATGTTGGCCGAAATCGCTCAGGCCGGCGGCCGTATTGACAAGATTTATGTGTGTACCGACCTGAAAACCAGCGGCTCGCCCAACCGCAAGCCGGCTCCGGGGATGGCCCGTCAGGCACAGCAAGACTATCCCGAAGTGCGCATGGAGGCCTCGGTGATGGTGGGCGACATGCGCTCGGACCTGCAATTTGCCCGCAATGCCGGCATGACAGCCGTGTGGACGACCGATGAGGTGAGCCCGCAAGAGGCGGCCGAGGCGCGCGAATTTATCGAAAAAGACCCGACAGGCGTTCTGGTATGTCGGAATCTGGCGGAATTTGCCGGTTTGTGCGGATGCTGACGGCAAGTTTTCAACAAAAAAAGATTTTTTTTGCGTAATTATTTGTGTATTTGATAAAAAAGTGCTTTCTTTGCACTCCCTTTTGGAGAATAAATAAAAATACATACAGAAATGTCTAAAGTTTGTCAAATCACCGGTAAAAAAGCCGTTATCGGCAACAATGTTTCTCACTCGAAACGTAGAACGAAACGTAAATTCGACGTCAATCTTTTTACCAAAAAGTTTTATTGGGTAGAGCAAGACTGCTGGATTAGCTTGAACATCTCGGCCAACGGTCTTCGCATTATTAACAAGATGGGATTGGATGCCGCTATCAAACGCGCCGCAGCCAAAGGTTATCTTTAAAAAATTATAGGAGATTAGATATATGGCAAAGAAAGCAAAAGGCAACAGAGTTCAAGTGATTCTTGAATGCACTGAGCACAAGGCCAGTGGCATGCCCGGTACTTCGCGTTACATCACCACGAAGAACAGAAAAAACACGACCGAGCGCTTGGAGTTGATGAAATACAACCCCATCCTCAAAAAAATGACCTTGCATAAAGAAATTAAATAATAAGATCCCATGGCAAAGAAGACAGTTGCAACGTTGCAAAAGGGCGAAGGCCGTTCCTACGCCAAAGTGATTAAAATGGTGAAGTCTCCGAAAACCGGAGCTTACATCTTCGAAGAAGAGATGGTTCACAACGACAAAGTGAAAGAATATTTGGCAAAATAAGCCGAGTAATCTTCCTGATACCAAAAAGAGGCGCCAATCGGTACCTCTTTTTTTTGTTTCTCTTTAGGGGATTTTATCTCTTTGTGGCATATAATTGATTAGAATGGGATTGTTTGATTTCTTTAAAAAGACCAAGTCGAGCGAAGCCGGTCAGGAGGCGCTGGAACACGGATTGGAAAAGTCGAAGGAGAGCCTTCGTTCCAAGTTGTCGCGCGCATTGAAGGGAAAGTCGAAAGTGGATGCCGAGGTGCTCGACGAATTGGAAGAGGTGCTGATCAGTTCGGACGTCGGAGTGGACACTGCGCTCCGCATTATCGACCGCATAGAAAAGCGCGTTGCACGCGACAAATACATGAACTCGGATGAGTTGGACGTTATCCTGCAGGAGGAGATTGTCGCCTTGCTGCAAGAGCACGAAACCGACGATGCCGCCGAAAACCTGCCCGAGGGGGTCCCTTATGTGGTGATGGTGGTTGGTGTCAACGGTGTGGGCAAGACGACGACCATCGGCAAGCTGGCCTGGCAGTTCAAACAGGCGGGCAAAAACGTCTGGCTGGGGGCCGCCGATACTTTCCGGGCCGCCGCCATCGAGCAGATTTCGCTCTGGGGTGAGCGGGTAGGCGCTCCGGTCATTAAGCAGAAGATGGGCTCCGATCCGGCTGCCGTGGCGTTCGACACACTGTCGTCGGCCAAGGCCAACGGTGCCGACGTGGTGCTGATTGACACCGCCGGCCGGTTGCACAACAAAATCAACCTGATGAACGAACTGTCGAAAATCAAGTCGGTGATGCAGAAAGTGGTGCCCGGTGCGCCGCACGAAGTGTTGTTGGTACTCGACGGCTCGACGGGCCAGAACGCCTTTGAACAGGCCCGTCAGTTCAGCAAGGCGACCGAAGTGACCGCCCTGGCCATCACCAAACTCGACGGTACGGCCAAAGGAGGCGTGGTGATAGGTATTTCCGACCAGCTCAAAGTGCCGGTCAAGTACATCGGCATCGGCGAGGGGATGGAAGACCTGCAGTTGTTTGACAAACGTAGTTTTGTGGCCAAATTGCTCGGAAAATGAAAACGAACCGCATAGACTTTGTAACCTTGGGGTGTTCCAAAAACCTGGTGGACACCGAGCGGGTGATGCGCCAGCTCGAGCGGCAAGGTTATGCGGTGGAGTCGGATCCCGACCAGCCCAAGGCCCCGATTGCCGTCATCAACACCTGCGGCTTTATCGGCGACGCCAAGGAAGAGAGCATTCGGACGATTTTGCAGTTTTGCGAACGCAAAAAACACGGCAAACTGCAAAATCTGTATGTGATGGGCTGTCTGTCGCAACGTTATCTCGAAGATTTGAAACTCGAGATTCCGGAAGTGGACGGCTTTTTCGGAAAATTTGACTTTGAGGCGCTGGTCGCCACCTTGGGCAAGGCCTGGAACCATGCCTGTGACCGCGAGCGGGTGCTGACGACCCCGTCGCACTACGCTTATGTCAAGATATCGGAAGGTTGCAACCGGACGTGTTCCTATTGTGCCATTCCGTTGATTACCGGCCCTTACAAGAGCCGCCCGATGGAGGACATCCTCGAAGAGGTTCGCTGGCTGGTGGGGCAGGGCGTGTGCGAGTTTCAGCTGATCGCACAGGATTTGAGCTGGTATGGTTGCGATTTGTACAAGACCAACCGTCTGGCCGAACTGGTGCGCCGGATTTCGGACGAGCCGGGGGTGCGTTGGATACGGTTGCATTATGCCTATCCGGCCGGATTCCCCGACGAGTTGCTCGACGTCATGCGCGAGCGCGACAATGTCTGCAAGTACCTCGATATCGCCTTGCAGCATATTTCGGATGCGATGCTGAAGAAAATGCGCCGGGGCATCGACAAAAAGGCGACCTACGAACTCCTTGCCCGTTTGCGTCGGGAGGTGCCCGGTATCTGCCTGCGTACCACGCTGATGGTGGGGCATCCGGGCGAGACCGAAGCCGATTTTGAGGAGCTGAAGCAGTTTGTGAAGGACGCCCGCTTCGACCGGATGGGAGCCTTCGCCTACAGCGAAGAGGAAAACACCTACGCGGCCACCCATTATGCCGACGACGTGCCCGACGAGGTCAAACACCGCCGTCTCGACGAGTTGATGGCCCTGCAGCAGCAGGTGTCGGCCGAGTTGAACCAGCAGTTGGTGGGCCGTGAGGAGCGGATTATCATCGACCGCCTCGAAGGCGACTACTATGTGGGACGTTCGCAGTACGATTCGCCCGAGGTCGATCTCGAATGGTTGGTGAAGGCCGACAAACCGCTGAAAATCGGGCACTTTTACCAGGTGCGCGTGACGTCGGCCGTCGAGTTTGATTTGTATGCACAGGTCGTTTCAGAAGAAGTTTAGACAGATAACCCTTTAAAATCAAATAACGTGAACAACAAAGAATTGATAGCGGAAATGTCGCGTCGGACCGGGCAGCCACAAAAAGAAGTGGCGCGTATGCTCGAGGTTTCGATGGACTGTTTGCTCGGACATTTGGATGAGCGTTCCTTTTTTGTCATGCAGGGTTTCGGCACACTCGAAGTACGTAAGAAAAACATGCGTACGCTGGTCAATCCTGCTACCGGTCAGAATATGACGGTACCTCCCAAGTTGAGCCTCAACTTCAAAGTTGGAAATACCTATAAGGAAAAACTGAAAAACAGACAGAACGATGGAAAATAAGAAAATCACCATACAGGATATTGTTGACGAAGTGGCTGCCAAGGGCGGTTTCACGAAAAAATACACCGAGGACTTCCTCCGTGAACTGGTGTCTGTCATCGAAGAGTACCTCAACCGCGACGGCCTGGTGAAGGTCAAAGGCCTGGGTACCTTCAAACTGCTTTGGAACGAAGAGCGCAAGAGTGTCAATGTCATGACGCAGGAGGAAATTGTGATTCCGGCGCATTACAAAGTATCATTTACGCCCGAAACCTCTGTGAAAGAGCGGATTAACGAGCCGTATTCGCATCTTTCGACCATGGTGCACGGCACGTCGGATTCGGCCTCGCAACCGGCCTCCGAACCTCAGCCTGCCCCCGTGTCGGCCCCGGAATGCGGCTACATGATGCCTGCCTCCGAATTGCGTTCGGACTTGCCCGAGCCGCAAGAGGAGCAGCCGGCTCCGACGGCAACCCCGGCATCCGATCCCGAGCCGGCACCGTCGGCCTGGTCGTGGAGCCGTGTCGAAACGCCGTCAGCCCCGACGTCCGAGCCCGAACCCGAACCT